>CAYPWQ010000104.1:0-4155 GCA_964414495.1 uncultured Oscillospiraceae bacterium | reverse complement strand
CGTGAGGGTGGGGATCTCGTGACGGCAGGTGCAGACCACCGTGCCGTCCTCTGCCGCCGTCTCGTCGGCATAGCCCTCGCCCGTGGTCAGGGTGTAGGCAAAGGGCTCCCACGGGGTCTCCGCTTCCTCCTCGGGCGGAGTCTCGCCGCCGCAGGCGGCAAGGGACAGCAGAAGGCCCAGTGCGGCCAGCAGGGAAAGTAGCTTTTTCATCGACATTCCTCCTTTACAGGATGCAGGGGCCGGTGCGCCAGTCGGCACCGCCGGCACTTTCGGCGGGGTCGGGACAGGCCAGCGCATAGAGATCCGCGCAGCGGCACTCCGCTGCAAAGGCGGCGCGGGCGTCGTCCTGCAGCCGCCGCCCCTCGGCGGGCTTGGTGATGATGGGAAGGGAAGAGACACCGCGCATTTCCTTCAGCAGTGCCCGACCTGTTTCGTTGCAGGCCAGGACCCGGAGATAGGGGACGCGGCTGTCATGCCCCGGCAGATTGAGAAAGCTCCGCAGCAGCAGCCGCCGCAGCCGCGCCATGGCATAGCGGCGGGTCTTCACCCGGGTGAGCAGCTCCTCGACAGAGCGGCTCTCTGCCGCGGCCGCGGCAAAGCGGCGATAGAGCCCCTCCCCGCCCTCGTCGTAGAGGGCGAAGTCCGCCTCGCTCATGAGCCGGAAGCGGGCGAGGATGGCGCGCTCCAGCGCCGTGAGCCCCACCGGGGCGCGGCCCGCGGCAGTCTCCTCCGCCAGCACGGCGCGGGAGCCATCCGTGAGATAGGCATCCATATCCTCTCCTGCCAGCAGGCCCGCCCGGATGCGGGAGGCGGAGGCGATGCCGTCCGCCGTTTCGCCGTCGTGCGCCGCGCCGATGCGGGGAATGGTGAAGCTGCCAAGTCCCCGGACAAGGCAGACTTTTTCATACTCGATGCCCAATATATTGTTTGGAGTTTGCAATAAACTGGCCTTTTCTGCGCCGATGAGTTGGGCAAGTGCCTGTTCCCGCGCGGCGGCAAAGGGCGCGCCGGAGGCAAGCTCCTCCCGCAGCAGGGGCGGAAAATCCTCGCGCAGCAGCGCCTGCGCCAGAGTCCGCAGGGCGGCGGCATCGCCGCACTCGCTGCCATAGCTCACGGTGTCCACCACGCCGGTGTCGGCCAGAGCCCCCACCGCCGCCTGCGCGAAGCCCTCGGCTGAGAGCAGGGCCTGCGCCGCCGGGAGTTCCAGCACCAGATCCGCTCCGCCGAGAACGGCGGCCTTTGCCCGGGCGTGCTTGCGGAGAATGGCCAGGTCGCCCCGCTGGACGAAATTCCCGCTCATGACCGCGATCACCGGCTGGCCCAGGGCCTCCTTCGTCGCCGCCAGATGCAGCGCATGGCCCCGGTGGAAGGGATTATATTCTGCAACGATGCCGACGGCTCTCATGGTGCGCTCCTTTCCATAGCGGTTTGCTTCAGTATACCCCATCGCGCGCCGCCGCGCAAGTGCGGCGCGGGGCGGGAAAAATCACGCATGGGGCGGCATTTTGCTTGCGCGGCGGGGCATTCTCCGCTATACTATATCTATTATGACAAAAAACAGGGAGGATGACCTATGAAACTGGGACTTGTATACGCCATGCCCATCGAGCTGGCAGGGATGCTGGAGCGGGCGCAGGGCCGCGAGCTGGAGAACGTGTCCGGCGTGCATTTTTACGAGCTGGGCGAGGATATCATCGCCTGCGCGGGCGGCATCGGCAAGGTGAACATCGCCATGGCCACGCAGCTGCTCATCGACCGCTATGCGCCGGACTGCGTGCTGAACGCGGGCGTGGCGGGCAGCATGGCGCAGGAGCTGGAGCCGGGGGATCTGGTGCGGGTGACGGAGTTTTATCAGCATGACATGGACACCACCGGCATCGGTGACCCCATCGGCTTTGTCTCCACGGTGGACCGGGTGGATTTCCCCTGCGCCTTTGCGGAGGAGTCCCGCCGCATCCTGTATGGTCTCGGCGCGCAATTCGCCGAGGGCGCCGTGGCCTCCGGCGACTGGTTCGCGACGGACTGTGACCGGGCCCGCTGGATCCGCGACACCTTCCATCCCCTGCTCTGCGAGATGGAGGGCTGCGCCATCGCCCAGGTGTGTTACCGGGCGGAGATCCCCTTTGTCTCCGTCAAGGCCGTGAGCGACCGGGTGTTCCACGGCGCGGGCGGCGACGAATACCAGTTCAATCTGCCGGAGGCCTGCGACAAGCTGAGCGAGGTGTTCTGGCCCTTCGTGCAGCAGCTGCGGGAGGTGCGCTGATGGAACGCATCGCCAGCTTCACCGTGGATCACACCCGCCTGCTGCCGGGACTGTATCTCTCCCGCCGGGACGGGAATGTGGCTACCTTTGACCTGCGCTTCAAGCGCCCCAACACCGGCGACCTGCTCAGCAACGCCGAGCTACACAGCGTGGAGCACATCATCGCGACGCTTCTCCGCAACAGCGCGGAGAAGGACAGCGTGATCTATTTCGGGCCCATGGGCTGCCAGACGGGGTTTTACTTCCTCTTTGACGAGAGCACCCTCTCCTGCGCCGGGGCGGTAGCCCTGCTGCAGCGGGTCTTTGCCGATGCCGCCCGCTACGATGGCCCCATGCCGGGCTGCAGCGAGATCGAGTGCGGCAACTACCGGAACCTCTCGGTCGCGAAGGCCAGGGAATGCTGCGCCGCCTATGCCGCCGTGATCGCGGACTGGACGGCGGAAAAGCTCAGCTATTGAGGGAAAAATCAGCGGAAAAAGCGAAAATTCCGGGGCAAAAAGTGTTGACAAGCTTGACACGCGCTGATACAATAATTAAGCCGCTTTGACTGGGTAGAAGTTTTGGCATGCCCAAACGCCCCCGACAGCGAGCCCGTAATTTAGGAAAGGAGAAAACTCATGAAGGCTATTATCGTGACCGGCGGCAAGCAGTACGTGGTTTCCGAAGGCGACACCCTGTTCATCGAAAAGCTGAACGCCGAGGCCGGCGAGCAGATCGTGTTCGATCAGGTCCTGGCTCTGGTGGACGGCGAGAACACCAAGTTCGGCGCTCCCGCTGTGGAAGGCGCCAAGGTGGAAGCCACTGTCGTGAAGAACGGCAAGGGCAAGAAGGTTCGCATCTTCAAGTACAACGCCAAGAAGGGCTATCGTAAGCGCCAGGGCCATCGTCAGCCCTATACCAAGGTCGAGATCAGCAAGGTCATCGGCTGAGGCGCATGACGACGATCACTTTTTTTACGGAGGGCAGCCGCATCACCGGGTTTGATGCGGCGGGCCACAGCGGTTACGCTGAGGCGGGCGCGGACATCGTCTGTGCCGCCGTCACCAGCGCCGTCCGCGTGACCGAGTGTACGCTGAACGACGTGATGGGCCTCTCCGCCTCTGTGCATGTGGACGAAAAGAAGGCAAAGATCTCTCTGCGGCTCCCCGGCGGGCTTTCCGTGGCAACGGAAAACGCGGCGCAGGCGCTGCTGACGGGTCTGATGGTCTATCTCTCCCAGTTGCAGGAGGAATACCCGGATCACATTGAAGTGATGGAAGCGTGAGCTTCCTGTTTCCCAAGCAGTCATCTTACAGAAAGGATGGTACTCTACTATGATGATGATCGGTTTGCAGTTCTTCGCCCACAAGAAGGGCGGCGGCTCCACCAAGAACGGCCGTGACTCCAAGTCCAAGCGCCTGGGCGCCAAGCGCGCGGACGGCCAGTTCGTCAAGGCCGGCAACATTCTGGTTCGCCAGCGTGGTACCCATATTCATCCCGGTGTGAACGTCGGTCTCGGCAGCGACGATACCCTGTTCGCCAAGGCTGACGGCATCCTCCGCTTCGAGAAGCTGGGCAAGGATCGTAAGCAGGCCTGCGTTTACGTGGCCGAATAAGAAACCACCTGAAAATCCCGAACCGCTCCGGTTCGGGATTTTTTCGGGATGGCCCCGCGCAGACGGGGCAAGCTACTTTTTATTAAGGAGGTGCTGTCTATGGCAGCTGCATTCATTGATAAGGCGCGCATCAGCGTCCGCGCCGGCAAGGGCGGCAACGGCGTGGTGAGCTTCCACCGGGAGAAATATGTGGCGGCTGGCGGACCCGACGGCGGCGACGGCGGCAAGGGCGGCAGCATCATTCTGCTGGTGGACGACAATATGTCCACCCTCATGGACTTCCGCTACAAGCGCAAG
>CAYPWQ010000103.1:0-4175 GCA_964414495.1 uncultured Oscillospiraceae bacterium | reverse complement strand
CGGCGGCGTGACACCGCTGGAGAGCGTGGCGGGAAAGGTGAGCCCCGTGCGCAGCGTGACCACCCGCACCAAAACGGCGGAGACGGCGGACGACACCTGGCGGGAGCTCAGCACGATCCTGATCGTGGACGAGGTGATCCCCGGCATCCGCAGCATGCTGCGCAAGCGCTTTGCCCGCACGAAGAACACGGCACGGACCCGCGGCGCTATCCGCAGCGCCACGGTGGTGGAGCTGGAGCAGCGCCTTGCGGCGGAGATCATCGACGGATACGGCGACGTGCTGGTGACCATGGCGGAGGACGACCCCACCACCTGCGTGGTGGAGTTCAGCTTTACCGTGGCCCACGGCCTGAACCGCATCTATCTGACGGCGCACATTACGGTGTAAGGAGGAAGAAGGATGCAGATTTCCGGTTTTCCCACCAGCGCGGACATTTATCTGGAGCTGGACGGGAAGAAGATCGCGGTGGTGCAGGGCTATAAGGCCAAGGTGAGCCGCAGCAGTCTGGCGGTGGAGGCCTTCGGCCAGGACGAGCCGGTGGCGACCATTCAGGGACAGGCCAAGTACACGGTGGAGCTGGAGCGGCTGTATGCCACCGACGACGCCATCAGCGACGGCATCAACTTTTATGAGCTGGCGGACTTTTCCCTTGTGATCTGCAAGCCCGACCGCAAGATCATCTACAGCGGCTGCCAGTGGAGCAGCATCGCGGAGGAGGGCGCACTGAACGCCATGGTGGCGGAAAAGATCAGCCTGATCGCCGCGAAGCGCATCGAGATCACGGCATGAAGGCGGGAGAGAACGGCCTGATGCTGCGCCGGATCAGCGCGGCAGAGCTGCTGGAGATCCGCCGCAGCGTGATGGAAATGGAGCTGGCGGACGAGCTGGAGCGCTGCATGGTGGGCAATGCCATGGTGCTGGCCGCGTGCTGCATGGAGGATGGTCAGGCGGCGTTCGAGAGCGGTCAGGCGGCGATGAGCCGCCTGACCGCACAGGAGATGGAGCGGCTGCTGCGCCGCATCGCGGAGGCAGACGGCACGGCGGTGCGTCCCGCAGCAGAGCCATCGGAGAACGGCGGCAACGCGGGCTTTGACGAGGAGAGATTCCTCCGGCTGAAGGAGGGCGGCAGAGAATGAACTATGTGGAGCAGGTCATGCAGCGGCAGAGCGCCGCGTGGCTGGCGCTCTTCGGCGGCGGAAGCGAGTCGGCGGAGGAGACGGCGGCAGAGACCCATCGCCGGAAGGAGACGGAGCGCGCCCGGACAGCGGAAACGACGGCGGAGAACGGAGCGGCCGGGGGGACGGACGGCCGTCCTTCCGGCAGGACGCAGGCGGAGCAGGAGCTGCTGATCCGCGGGCGGGAGCAGCTGCTGCGGGAGCTGGCCTTTGCCCGCGCTGCCGCGCAGGAGAGCGAAGAGAGCGGTGGTGCGCGAAAGGCGGGGAGGTCAGAGAGCCTTGCTGCGGAAAGCGCACATTGGGAGGCAGAGGCGGCTCTGCGGGAAGGGCGCAGCGATCTGGAGACCGCGGATGCGCGGGCCATCTCCCGGCGCTTTGAGCGGGACGCACGCCGCTATGACGGCGGATTTATATTCTATTGATGGAGGGAGTGAGGGACATGGCGCTCAGTGCGATGCGATACAAGGACTATGTCTGGCCCCACAATCCGGAACGGTACCATGTGAGCTTTCGCAGGCAGCTGGCGGCCCACAAGGTACCCTTTGGCGGCACGGTGATGCAGGACCTGGGCTGCGTTTACCGCGTGATGGAGGGCGAGGGCGAGTTCGTGGGCGAGGGAGCCTATGAGGAGTTCCGGAAGCTGCTGGCCGTGTTCAGCGAGGGCGGCGCGGGACTGCTGGTGCATCCGGTGTGGGAGACGGAGCGGGCACACTTTGCGGAGCTGGAGCTGACAGAGGAGCCCAGGAGCCGCTATGTGCGCTATCGCTTCGCTTTCTGGGAGGACGGCGGCGAGGCAGAGAGCCTGACCGCACTTTCGGAGAGCGGGGAAGGCCATGACGGCACGGCTGCATCGGAGACAGGCCGCCGCATCCATACGGTGGTGAAGGGCGACACGCTCTGGGGCATTGCCAGACGCTACGGCGTGAAGCTGGAGGATGTCATCGCGGCCAATCCCCAGATCCGAAATCCCAACCTCATCTATGCGGGAGAGCAGGTGACGCTGCCATGAGAGGCATCATCGTGACGCATGAGGGCAGGGAATATGCGCTGCCGGAGCTGCTGCAGTGGGAGGTCGATCTGACGGGCGGCGTGCCCTGTGACAGCTTTTCCGTGAGCTGCCTCTGTGAGAGCGGGATGCTGGCGCTGCTGCCGGAGGTGAGCCGCTTTTATGCGGAGGAACAGGGAAAGCGGGTGTTCTTCGGCGTGGTGGACGAATTCGTGGCCTCGGAGAGCCGAAAGGGGAGACTGCTGACCATCAACGGCCGGGGGCTGGCGGCGCTGCTGACGGACAACGAGAGCGAGGCCATGAGCTATGAGAGCGCGGATCTCAGGGAGATCTTCCGCAATCACGCGGCACCCTACGGCTTTTCCTGCGAGGAAATGGATGCCCTGCGGGGGACGAAATACCGGGTGGACAGCGGAAGCAGCCAGTGGAAGGCGCTCAGCAGCTTTACGGAGTATTATGGGGGCTTTTCGCCCCGGGTGACGCCCCTGGGCGGGTTGATCCTGAGCACGCAGACGGCGGGACGGACGCTGCGGGTGGAGGAGAGCACGCCGATCCTGGCGCTGAGCTATGGTGAGACGCGCTACGGCGTGTTTTCCGAGGTGCTGGTGAAGGACAAGGTGCGGGGCACGGAGCTGCTGGTGGAGAACCGGGAGCTGAAGGAACGGGGCGGCAGCTGCCGCCGCGTGATCTACATGCCGCGCAAGAGCAGCTTTGCCGCCATGCGCTGCACCGGCGAATATCAGATCAGAAAGTCGCAGGAGGGGCAGGCGGAGATCGAGCTGCAGCTGGCCGGGGCGTTTCTGGCAGAGCCGGGCGACCAGGTGGAGCTGACGAGAAACAGTCTGGGCCTCAGCGGGAGCTATCTCGTGAAGGAAGCGGAGAGCCGCGGCGGCAGCGGCGGCACGCTCTGCACGCTGCGGCTGGAAAAGAGGTGAGGAGCCATGTGGATGGGCGAACGGCTGAACCGAAGGGATGAGTCCCAGATCACGGCAGCGGATATGGGCAGGACCACCATCAGCGGCGAGACGGTGGCGGTAGTGAGCCGCGGCGAGCTGCGGGAGCTGGAGGTCTGGCGGCCCGGAGGCTATCTCTGGCGGCCGGGGCGGGATGACGAGGTGCTGGTGATCCGGGGCGGCACGGCAGGCGAGGAGCGCTGCGTGGTGGCCATGGCACCAGGGACGGCCCCGGAGGAGATCGAGGCGGGCGAGGTGTGCCTCTACAGCGCCGGAGGCGCGATGGCGGTACTGCGCAACGACGGCTCCATCGTGCTGAAAAACGGCGGCGCGGCCATCCGGCTGCTGAACGGCGAGGTGGAGATCGAGAGCAGCAGCATCAGTCTTCACGGCAGCGTGCAGGTGGAGGGAAGTCTGACTATCAATGGCGCGGCATGCTGCGGCGGGGAATGCGGGGAGGCATAAAAATGGAGCTGAAGATCAAAAACGGCGACTATGTGGCGGGGCCGGGCGGCCTCGCCGCGCTGTCGGGAGACGAGGCGATGCTGCAGCGGGTGCTGTTCCGGCTGACCATGAGAAGGGGGAGCTTTCCCTTCCTTGAGCGCATGGGCAGCCGCCTGTACGCTCTTGGCAGCGTGAAACGGGGCCAGCGCGCCGCGGCGGCGCGGCAGTATGTGGCCGAGGCGCTGCAGGAGGAGCGCGGCATCACGGTGACAGATGTCGCTTACCGCGAGGAGGGCGGCAGTCTTGGCACGGTGCGCGTGGTGCTCCGGTACGACGGCGGGAGCTACGCGCTGGAGACGGAGATCCGATAGGAGGACGCGATGAAAAGTGTAGAAGAGATCTATGAGGAGATGCGGCGCACGTTTCAGCAGCGCTGCGGCAGAGAGCTTGGCGACAGCTGCGACATGGCGGTACGCCTCTATGCCGCGGCGGCGGAGGTACAGGCGCTGTACTGCGTGGGGGAGTGGGTGCGGCGGCAGTGGTTTCCCACCACGGCGCAGGGCGCGGCCCTGGACGGTCACGGCGCTATGCGGAAT
>CAYPWQ010000102.1:0-4208 GCA_964414495.1 uncultured Oscillospiraceae bacterium | reverse complement strand
ATCGCCTTTTACTATCCCACCAGCGGAGAGGGACGGCGGGCGGCGGAGCTGTTCGCGGATGATCTGCGGGCGGTCTATCCCCTGCCCGACCGGGTGGTGACCCGGGCCACCACCTCTCTCGGCGAGGTGCGGCAGCCGCACTGTCCCGCCGTGCTGCTGGAGATCGGCTATCACGACAGTGTGGCCGACGCCCGCTGGATCGAGGGGAACCTGCCCGCCATCGCCGAGGCCATCGCCATGGCCCTGACGGAGTATTTCGGCATCCCCTTCGTCTCGCCCGTCACGCCCTGGACGGGGATCGTGGCCGTGAATCACGGCACGCTGAACCTCCGCACCTATCCCAGCTCCACCGCGGCGCTGGCCGCGGATCTCCCCGCCGGGGCGGAGGTCACGGTCTACGGCGGCTTCGACGACTGGCTGGTGGTACACTATCATGGGCGCATGGGCTATGCCTCGGCACGATATATTGTGCGAAAACCGGCGAATTCGGTCAATTAGAAAACCTTACACTTGACAGCAGGGATCGTAAAGCTTAATATAGAATAGGATTACATTGGGAGGGTAGGGGCCCGCCCGATCATCTAAAAAAACGATCCCCAACAAATCACGAATAAGGAGGTACCCCGTGGACAGCACGACCATCATTATTACGCTGCTGATCTGTGTCGTCGTCGCCGTGGCGTCCTTCCTTCTCGGTATTTACTATCGCAAAAGAGTAGCGGAAAAAGAGATCTCCAGTGCCGAGGAAGAGGCACGCCGCATCATCAACGACGGCATCAAGAGCGCCGAGAACCGCAAGCGCGAATCGCTGCTGGAGGCAAAGGAAGAGATCCTGAAGCAGAGAAGTGAATATGAGAAGGAAGTCAAGGAGCGCCGCAGCGAGCTGCAGCGACAGGAAAACCGCCTTCAGCAGAAGGAAGAGAACCTGGACCGCAAGACCGATGCCCTGGAGCGGAAGGAAGAAGTCCTTTCCGGGAAGATCGCAGCCCTTGACAAGGAGAACGAGGAGATCCGCCAGATCAAGCGCAGCCAGACCGAAATGCTGGAGCGCATCTCCGGATTTACCGAGGAAGAAGCAAAGAAGTACCTGATCGAGCAGGTGGAGTCCGAGGTGACGCACGAGACCGCCGTGAAGATCCGGGAGCTGGAGGCGCGCGCCAAGGAAGAGGCCGATGCCCGCGCAAGAGAGATCGTGGCCACCGCCATCCAGCGCTGCGCCGCCGATCATGTGTCTGAAATTACCGTCAGTGTGGTTCCCCTGCCCAATGACGAAATGAAGGGCCGCATCATTGGCCGCGAAGGACGCAACATCCGCACCATCGAGACCCTCACCGGCGTGGATCTCATCATCGACGACACGCCCGAGGCCATCACCGTGTCCTGCTTCGAGCCCGTGCGCCGCGAGATCGCCCGCGTGGCTCTGGAAAAGCTCATCGCCGACGGCCGCATCCATCCCACCCACATCGAGGAGATGGTGGAAAAGGCCCGCCGCGAGGTGGAGGCTGTCATCAAGTCCGAGGGCGAGCGCGCCGTCATGGAGACGGGCGTGCGCGGTCTGCATCCGGAGCTGGTGAAGATGCTGGGCCGTCTGCGCTATCGCACCAGCTACGGGCAGAATGTGCTGCAGCACTCCATCGAGGTCAGCCACATCGCGGGCCTCATGGCCGCCGAGCTGGGTGCCGACGTGCAGGCTGCCAAGCGCGCCGGTCTGCTGCACGATCTGGGCAAGGCTGTTGACCACGAGATGGAGGGCACCCACATCGCCCTCGGCGTGGACTTTGCCCGCAAGTATCACGAGAAGGAAGACATCATCCACGCCATCCAGGCCCATCACGGCGACGTGGAGTGCAAGACGCTGGTGGCCTGCCTGGTGCAGGCGGCCGACGCCATCTCCGCCGCCCGCCCCGGCGCACGGCGCGAGAATCTTGAGAACTACATCAAGCGTCTGGAAAAGCTGGAGGAGATCACCGGCACCTATCCCGGCGTCGACACCGCGTTCGCCATTCAGGCGGGCCGCGAGGTGCGCGTCATGGTGAAGCCCGAGCAGGTGAGCGAGGATCAGATGACCATCCTGGCCCGTGAGCTTGCCAAGAAGATCGAGAACGAGCTGGAATATCCCGGCCAGATCAAGGTCCACGTTCTGCGCGAGACCAAGGTCGTGGAATACGCCAAGTAAACGAAGAAAAGAGAGGAGCGTCCGCTCCTCTCTTTTTTTCGCCCGTTTTGTCCTGCCGCCGGAGCAGCGCTCTGCCGATGAATAAAAAAAGCCGCCCTGTCTGCCGCAGGGTGGCTTTTTTTCAGAGGGAAACAGCAGGCAGGCGGTGTCTGTCGAAGAGCAGCAGGGGGTGTGTGATCACTTATGCCAAAACGTCTCTCGAATACGCGGAAGAACACAAATGATGGGGAATTCACAGTGCGCTCGACAAGATTTGCTATTTCTGTTTTCTATTATACGAAGGAAAAAAGAAATGACAAGCGAAGATATTTCACCCTATCCGACAACAAAATTTGTAGCTCAGCGGCGGACAAAGCCCCGGGACAGCGTCCCGGGGCTTTTTTGTCAGTCCAGATACTTATTCTGAATGGAATCCTGCACCAGCTCGATAAAGACCTGCGTCAGGGGCGGGATCTCCTCCGACCGCTTCACGGCGATGCCGATCTGCCGGTAGCGGGGGACGGCGAAGTGCTTGGTGACCACATCCGTCTGCACGCCGTCCAGAATGAGCCGCGGCAGAACGGACAGCCCCAGCCCCCGCTCCACCAGCGGGATGGCCAGATAGTCCTCGTTGACCCAGTGCGTGACCCGGTGGTCGAAGCAGCGCATGATCTGCGCCGTGTCATAGGCCTCGCCGCCGTCGTCCATCAGGACAAAGGTCTCGCCGTTCAGCGCCTCCACCGGCACGCGCTCGTATTTCTCCAGCGGATGGCCCGGCGGCAGGAGCAGCAGATATTCGTCGTAGACCAGGGGGATAAAGTGATAGTGGCCGCTGTGGGCGGCGCTGAGAAAGCCGCAGTCCAGCCGCCCGTCCTGCAGCTCCTGCTCGATGGCCAGATAGTTGCCATGGGACTGCACCACGGTGATGCCGGGATAGGACTCGTGCAGCTTCACAAGTATGTCCGGCAGCCACTGCATGGAGACGCTGGTGAACGAGCCCACATGGATGGTGCCGGTCTTGAGCCCCTTGATGGCAGAGGCATGCTGGTCAAAGCGGTTCTGATGGCGGACGACCTGCCTTGCATAGGGCAGCAGGCTTTCGCCCTGCGGTGTGAGGCGCAGCCCGTTTTTACTGCGCAGGAACAGGGGAAAGCCCACCTCTTCCTCCAGATTGCGGATGATGTGACTGATGGCCGAATGGGTGTAGTTCAGCTCCTCTGCGGCCCGGGTGATGTTGCAGGACTCTGCGACCTGCACGAACACTTCGTATCGGTCCAGCGGCATGTTGCATCCTCCTTCTCTTCAGCGGTTTTTTTTTCTGTAAATATTATATACGAACGGTCGGGATCTGGCATCCCGCCCAACTCGTCAAAAATTTGTCAGCTGGAGAAGATTTTTCTCACAATATGCAGTTTTTCGCGTTTTTCGGCCCAGATGTGACAATTTTTTGCAGCACGCGGCAAAAAAGCGAGTTTTTCAATAACATCATCGAAAAATATAATAAGTGCAGAAAGGCGGTCGATGACACGCCGCGGGCGGCTTCGCCGTCCGGAGACGGCAGAGCGATAAGCCAGCGCTTATGCCGCCCCGCTGTTTGATAGTTCTAATATATATAAATTGTCAGGCAGCGTCAAGATAGCGCCAAGAAAAATTGAGAAAAAATTCACAAATGAACCAGGCGGGGCGCGCAGCCCCGCCCCTGAACATGGCAAAGCCGCCTGCGTGCAGGCGCTTGCAGATAGTGAGACACGCAAAATCGATCCATAAGGAGGAACGCTATGTCCATTTCACTGGAGTATGCACTGGAACACAAGAATGAACCTGCTGTTCTGTGCTGCCGCGCTGAGGGCGGAACCGTTCTCAGCGAGCACAATCTGGAAGATCCTGCGATCTTCGATGACCTGGTGGACTCCGGGCTGCTGAAGCTCGACGGTGCCATCACCATCGGCGAGGCGCTGGGCGCCACGCTGAAGGATACCTTTGAGTCCCTGACCCCGCGGACCGCCGAGAAGGTGGAAAAGGCCGCAGCCGTCGAGGAGGCTCCCGCCGCAGA
>CAYPWQ010000101.1:0-4218 GCA_964414495.1 uncultured Oscillospiraceae bacterium | reverse complement strand
GTACTGCTCCATGAGCGTCGTGGGCACCACGCAGACCTCCTGCGGCTTCTCTGCGGAGAAGAGCGTTTCATCCCAGCCCTCCATAAACGTCGTTTCCACGGACTTGGCATACAGAAATTCCGGCGCACCCGCAAGGGAGGAGGTGAAGAGCACCTCGTCGCGGCCCTGCAGATAGTTCAGGAAGGCTTCCCAGCCAAAGCTGGAGGTGCTGCGGGGATGATAGCCGGGGCCGTCCGCCGCGCGGCCGTCCTGATGATAGGCATAGACGAAATCATAGTGTGCGCTGCGGCCTACGGTGACATCAGTGACGCCCTCCACACCGGAGAGCTTCTGCACAGCGTCCCGGCTGATCACAAGGCCGCCCAGGGAGCGGCCGTTCACATCCGTCGCATAGCCCCGGATGGCATCGCTGCCGCTGCGCAGCGCCGCAAGCTCCTCCTGCGTGCGCACCGTGACGGCGGCCAGACGGCAGAAGAGCACGGCGGCGCAGACCAGCGCCACCACCGGCACGGCGGAGCGAAGTCCGCCGCGGAAGAGGGAGAGCAGCGCATATTTGACGCTGCCGCCCCGAAGGGAACGGGAGCGGGCACCGCTGCGCCGGGGCAGGAAGCTGCGGCGGGCGCGTCTGCGCCGCAGGGTCAGCGCGCCGAAGAGCACCGCCAGCAGCACGGCTGCCAGCAGCACCGCCGCTGCCAGCAGCGCCAGCAGGAGCAGGGACGGCGCGGAGAGGAAATCGCTCATGTCACGGCTGACGGACAGGGCGCTGTTGCTGAAATGGAGATCGGTACTGCCGGTCTGCGCCAGAACGGAGGCGACGAGCTGCTCCAGTACACCGCAGGCGGCGACGCTCACGGCAAAGCCCACGGCGCAGCCGGGCAGGGCGGGGAAGAGGGCGCAGTATGCGTCGAAACGCAGAACCTGCCCCCGCGTCACGCCGAGACGGATCATGTTGCGGGCCTCGCTCTGCTGACGGAAGATCAGCAGATACGCGAACAGCAGCAGAAAGCCGATGCCCGCCGCAAGGCACACCGCGCTGATGATGCCCACGGAGCGCAGCATGGTGCCGAGACCGCTCTCCGCCGCGGCGTACCCCTGGTCATAGACCGTGATGCGGACGCCGGCGGGCAGCGCGTCGGTCACGCTGTCCAGATAGCTCTGGGCCTCGCCGTTGACAAAGCGAAGCTGGCCCAGCGTGTAGGAGGAGACGATGGTGGGCATGTCCTCGTCCACGGGGATGAAGGCGGTGCGGTTCCAGTCCTCGCCGCCGTTGAAGAGGCCGTCCACCCGGTATTCCTTTTCCGTGTCAAAGCCGCTGCCCGCCCAGTAAGCGTCCTTCAGCAGCATGCCCTTCCGCGCGGCGGTGCCCATGGTCAGCGTGTCGCCCACGGTGACGCCCAGGACTTTCGCCGTTTCCTCCGGGAGCAGGCAGCCGCCCGCGCTGCACCAGTCGCCCGCCGAAAGCGTCAGCTCATTCTGCTGGAAGGGATAGAGCGCCTGAGGATCGTCGCTGCACCAGAGCGTCAGGCCGCTGGCCGCCACGCGGCAGGTCTCCGCCGCCAGCAGATAGGGGCTGTCCTCAGGAATAGTGGAGCCGTCAGAGAGCTGCTGCAGGCCCGAAAGGGTCACGGAGCCATCGGGCGAGGTGTAGGGCTCAATGACATAGGTGGGCATCCACATGGAAAGCCCGTCGGTGGAGTGGACGCAGTGGACGAGATAGAGTCCGTTCTTCTGCAGACCGCTGCGGCCGGTGAGGTTGATGAACTTCCCCTCCAGATCTCTTGCGGCAAAACAGGCCTTCTGCACGGTGGAATAGTAGCAGGGCGTGCCGCCGTAATCCTGCGTGACTTTGTTGACCCGCACCAGCAGCACGGCGTTTTCATAGCTGCTGTCGGTGCGCAGTCCCTCGGTGTAGCCAAGGGACATGCGCGTGGGCTCGTAATAGAGCAGAGCCTCATCCTCCGGCAGCGCCGTCTCCAGTGCGGCAGCAGCCTCGTCGATGGCGCTGTCCATGCGCCGCAGCTCGGGATAGCCGCCGCCGATGTATTCTGCGAGGCCGATGGTGATGTAATTCTCCCGGCAGAGAGCCAGTGCGCGGCTGAGCGACACGGTCATGCCGAGGGAGGTGGTCAGCAGGGCGCTGATGAGCGCCAGCAGCAGAATGAACAGCAGCGACCGCCGGGGCGAACGCAGCGTATGATGGAATGCCTGTTTCCGGAACATGGCAGAGGTCTCCTTTGTTGATGTTCTGCGGTGCGCTGCCGCAGGAAAACGCCGGAAAATCCGGCGCGGAAGTGCTTTTATACCGAAATACGCCGTAATTATAACAGAGCATTTGTATATTGCAAGACGGAATTTCGCTCTTGTCGAATTAGCGGGGAATATGCTACTATATAGTTGAGGAACTATTCGACTATGGGCCCCTGCGCTGGGGAGAAAGGAAGGCGTCGGCATTGGAGAGAGAGACTCGGTTTCAGCAGCTGAAGACCGCTGCGCTGCTGTTGGCAGCGGGCGTATTTCTGCCCTTCCTGGGCGATCTGGTTCCCTTTGGGGATCGATTGCTGCTGTCACAGCTCCCGGTGCTGCTGACAGGCCTTCTCTGCGGCGCGCCCTATGGCGCGGCGGTGGGTCTGCTGACGCCGCTGCTGACCTATCTCATCACGGCGGAGCCCGCCTTTTATCCGGGCGTCATCGCGGCCTGCGCCTCCTGCGCCGTTATGGGCGCGGCGGTCAGCCCCATTTTCCGCACCTTCACCCGGGGCGCAGCCAGCATGTACGCAAGTCTTGCCTTGGCTCTCGTCTCCAGCCGCGCGGCGGCGCTGGTGCTGGACTATGTGCTGCTGGAGCTGGAAAAGCAGCCCTACAGCCTTGCGGAGCTGATCCGGCAGGAGTGTCTGTACGGCTGGCCGGGGGTGCTGCTGCAATTGCTGGCCGTTCCGGCGCTGACCCTTGGGGCAGAGCGTCTGGGTCTGCTGGAGTAAGAAAGACCAAAGGGAGCCTGCCCTGCGGGCAGAGAGGGAAAGGAGAGGGTGCGTCATGCCGCTGAACCGGAGAGGACGCAATGGCGGAGAGCGGAAGAAAGCACAGACGGTGGGTCTCATCATCGTGTTCGCCGTGATCCTGCTGGATACGGTGCTGCCCGCGCTGTTCAGCTGGGTGAGATACCGCGTTCACCGGGTTCCGGTGATGGTGCCGGACGCCTCCATCACCACGACGGGCGGCGGGATGCTCGCCGTGTTGGTGGTGATCCTGCTGGGTCTGGGCGCTGCCGTCGGCGTGCTGTTCGCCCTGAGCCGGCGGAAGCGGCGCGGCGACGACGAGGTGATGCACGAGGATCACTATCACCGCGCCGAACGGGAGCACCCCCATTACAGCGCCGATCCCTGCGCCTACAGCGAGCGGTACAGCCGCCGCAGGAGCCAGAGCTACGACGATCCCTGGGACTTCTGAGTCCTTTTCCACGGGAACACTATTTATAAGGAGAAACTGCCATGACCATCATCCTGATCATTCTTGTCATCCTGCTGCTGGCGCTGCTCATCGCCAACATCGCCATCGTCCCCCAGGCCCGTGCCTATGTCATCGAGCGTCTCGGCACCTATTCCGCCACCTGGGATGCGGGCCTGCATATCAAGATCCCCTTCATCGACCGCATCGCCCGCAAGGTTTCGCTGAAGGAGCAGGTCTTCGACACGCCGGAGTCCCGCGCCATCACCAAGGACAACGTTTCGCTGAAGATCGACGCGGTGCTGTACTTCTTCGTCATGGATCCCAAGGCCTATACTTATGGCGTGGAGCATCCCATGCAGGCGCTGGACAATCTCACCGCCACCACCATGCGCAACATCATCGGCTCGCTGGAGCTGGATGAGTGCCTCACCAGCCGCGACACCATCAACGCCCAGATGCGGGACGTGCTGGACGAGGCCACCGATCCCTGGGGCATCCGCGTGACCCGTGTGGAGCTGAAGAACATCACGCCTCCCGCCGAGATCCAGGAGGCCATGGAAAAGCAGATGCGCGCCGAGCGTGAGCGCCGCGAGAGCATCCTGCAGGCCGAGGGCCAGAAGAAGAGCCAGATCCTTATCGCCGAGGGCGAGAAGCAGTCCGCCATCCTCCGCGCCGACGCGGAGAAGTATGCCAAGATCGCCGTGGCAGAGGCGGAGGCCGAGGCCATCCTCCGCGTGCTGGGGAGATGAGCAGATGATCACGCTCAAATCC
>CAYPWQ010000100.1:258-4228 GCA_964414495.1 uncultured Oscillospiraceae bacterium | reverse complement strand
CTGCAAAACGCTGTCCAGCATCTCGCGGTGCTGCGCCGTGACGCAGCAGATGCTCTCGATCTGCTCACGGCTGGCAAGCTCCTGCACAAGAGGAGCCATTTTGATGGCCTCCGGCCGGGTGCCGAATACGCTCATCACTCGAATCTTTTCCAAAAGCTGCTCCTTTCCATTCCATGGCGCGCGGTCATTCCGCGCGCTCCGCCGGCTGCTCTTCGGTCTCCGTCTGCGGCTCCGCCGGCTTTTCCTCCGGGGCCGGGGCATGATGCTTCGGGAACACCACGCGGGAGGCCACGAGACCCACCGTACACAGCGCCACCATCAGCAGCATGGCCTTGATCTCGCCGCTGGTGGTCAGCACCACGGCGCTGAGACCCAGAATGGTGGAGATCACATACAGCGTCGCCACCGCCTGCTTCTGATTCAGGCCCATGTCGATGAGGCGGTGATGCACATGGCCGCGGTCGGCCTTCATGGGGTTCTGCCCCTTGGCGATGCGGCGGGTAAAGGCAAACACCGTGTCAAAAATAGGCAGGCCCAGGATCAGGAAGGGCACCACGAAGGAGATCACGGCATACATCTTGAACATGCCCTGCACGGAAATAGTGGCGAGGATGAAGCCCAGGAAGGTGGAGCCGGTGTCGCC
Source organism: uncultured Oscillospiraceae bacterium (assembly GCA_964414495.1). GTDB lineage: Bacteria > Bacillota > Clostridia > Oscillospirales > Oscillospiraceae > RGIG5472. The sequence goes on along the minus strand of CAYPWQ010000100.1, from coordinate 3,585 downwards.
CATGAACATCTTGGCAGGGTTACGGTTATAGGGCAGAAAGCCGATGCAGGCGCCCAGCGTCGCCGCGCAGAGCAGCGAGATGACCGGCTCGGACACCATGAGGGAAATGACCAGGAAGGTGGCGGAGCTGATGGCGGATACGCCCACGGCAAGGCCGTCCAGTCCGTCGATCAGGTTCACGGAGTTGGTGATGGCCACGATCCAGACCACCGTCACGGGCACCGACCAGCCCCCCAGGAACCACCAGGGATTGTCGCTGAACACATTGGGGTTGGAGAGCACGGAAATGGTGACGCCATGCAGCACCGGGATCAGAGCGGCCACGATCTGCACCACGAACTTGAAGCCCGCGTGCAGCGGGGTAATGTCGTCCACCACGCCCAGCACCACGATGATGACCGCGCCGAGAAGGATGCCCTGCAGCTGCTTCGTCATGGGGACGAAGAGCAGCGTGCTCACCATGAAGCCCAGAAAAATGGCCAGACCGCCCAGACGCGGGATGGGCACCTTATGCATCCGGCGGGCATCCTTCGGCACATCGATGGCGCCCACCTTGTAGGCAAAATTCTTGACGAGGGGGGACAGCATGAAGCACACCAGCATGGCCACCACCATGGCCGCCACCACCGTCAGAAACACCTGCGTATTGATAACCATGAGAAAAACGCTCCTTTATTTGGCAACGAAACCGATCTTTTTATAGACCTTGCGCAGGGTCTTGTTCGCGACATAGGACGCCTTTTCCGCGCCGGCACGATAGACGTTTTCGAGATACGCCTTGTCCTGCAGGATGCGGGAGGCCTCCTCCCGGATGGGACGCAGGGTCTCGATCACGGCCTCGCCCACGGCGGGCTTGAACTTGCCGTAGCCGCAGCCGGCAAACTCCTGCTCGATCTCCTCGAAGCTGCGGCCGGTGACGGCGGAATAGATGTTCATGAGGTTGGCAACGCCGGGCTTGTTGGCGGGATCATAGCGGACGCAGTTCTCGGTGTCGCAGTCGGTGACGGCGCGCTTGAACTTGCGCTGGATATCCTCCGGCTTTTCCATCAGGAATACGCAGCCGTCGGGCACGGACTTGCTCATCTTGCCCGTGGGGTCGCTGAGGCCCATGACGCGGGCGCCTGCCTTGGGGATGTAGGGCTCGGGGATCTTGAACACGTCGCCATAGATGCCGTTGAAGCGCTGGGCAACGTCGCGGGTCAGCTCGCAGTGCTGCTTCTGATCCTCGCCCACAGGGACATAGTCCGGCTGATAAAGCAGGATGTCCGCCGCCATAAGGCTGGGATAAGTGAAGAGGCCGCCGTTCACATTTTCCTTGTGCTTGGCCGCCTTGTCCTTGAACTGGGTCATACGGCTGAGCTCGCCGAACATGGTATAGCACATGAGCACCCACCCAAGCTCCGCATGCTGATGCACATGGGACTGGATGAAGAGGGTGTTCTTCTCCGGATCCAGGCCGCAGGCGATATACTGCGCCAGCTGCTCCAGCGTGCGGCGGCGGAGATCGGCGGGATTCTGGCGCACCGTGATGGTGTGCATATCCGCCATGAAGTAGAAGTTATCAAATTCATCCGTCCGCTCGACCCAGTTGCGGATGGCTCCGAGATAGTTGCCGAGATGCAGGTCGCCGCTGGGCTGGATGCCGGACAGCATGACTTTCTTTTCTTCCATGGTCTTTTGCTCCTTTATCTTTGTTTCGATCAACGCAGGAATTGCGTATTATCATAAAAAATCACTTTATTGTAACACAGACCTTTTCAATTGACAACAACCGCCGCAAAATTAACCTCCTCTTTTCCGCGCAAATTGTGAACCCTGCCCTTGACCTGCCCTGCCACTTTCGATATAATTAAATACTGCGATAATATGTATTCCACGAACGGAGGAACCAATATATGACCATCGACCATGCTTTTTTTGAGGAGCTGGAGGCCCGCATCCCCCACGGCAAGGTGCGCACCCGCTTCGCCCCTTCTCCCACGGGCTACATGCACGTGGGCAATCTCCGCACGGCGCTCTATACCTGGCTCATCGCCCGGAATGCCGGCGGCACCTTTATCCTGCGCATCGAGGACACCGACCAGACCCGTCTGGTGGAGGGCGCGACGGAGGTCATTTACCGCACCATGGCGGAATGCGGCCTGACCCATGACGAGGGCCCCGATGTGGGCGGCCCCACCGGCCCCTACATCCAGACCGAGCGCCGGGGGCTGTACGCCAAGTTTGCCGAGCTGCTGGTGGAAAAGGGCCACGCCTATTACTGCTTCTGCGAAAAGACCGAGTCCGAGGAGGATTCCGGCGAGTTCGACCGCGCCGCCGACCCCTGCCGCGATCTGAGCGCGGCGGAAGTGGCGGAAAAGCTGGCGGCGGGCCTGCCCTACGTCATCCGGCAGAAGATCCCCGCAGGCGGCGTCACCACCTTCCACGACGCCATCTTCGGCGACATCACGGTGGAGAACGACACGCTGGACGATCAGGTGCTGCTCAAGCGCGACGGTCTGCCCACCTATAACTTTGCCAACGTGGTGGACGACCATCTCATGGGCATCACCCATGTGGTGCGCGGCAGCGAGTATCTCTCCTCCGCCCCCAAGTATAACCTGCTGTACGAGGCCTTCGGCTGGGAGATCCCCACCTATGTCCACTGCTCCCCTGTCATGCGGGATGCGCAGCACAAGATGAGCAAGCGCCACGGCGACCCCAGCTATGAGGATCTGAAGGCCATGGGCTATGTAACCCCTGCCATTCTGAACTATGTGGCGCTGCTGGGCTGGTCTCCCCGCGGGGACAAGGCGGAGCAGGAGTTCTTCTCGCTCGACGAGCTGGCGGAATCCTTCGACATCGCCGGCGTCTCCAAGTCTCCCGCCATTTTCGACATCGAAAAGCTGCGCTACTTCAATGCCAGCTATCTCCGCGCCATGAGCCCGGCGGGTTTCCATGCCGCCGCCCTGCCCTACATCCGCGAGGGCGTGAAGAACGAGCACATCTCCACCGAAGCGGTGGCCGCTCTGCTGCAGGCCCGCTGCGAGGTGCTGACCGACATTCCTGAGAAGATCGACTTCTTCGATGCCCTGCCGGAATATGACGTGGAATGCTTCACCAACAAGAAGTCCAAGACCAACGCCGAGGTCTCCCGCGCCATGCTGGAGGCGGCCATCCCCATGCTGGAGGGTCTGGAGGAATGGAGCAACGAGCGCATCCACGACGCTCTCATCGCTCTGGCCGAGTCTCTTGGCGTGAAGAACGCCACCCTCATGTGGCCCGTGCGCATCGCCGCGGCGGGCAAGCTGGTGACCCCCGGCGGCGCGGTGGAGATCTGCCAGATTC
>CAYPWQ010000100.1:0-248 GCA_964414495.1 uncultured Oscillospiraceae bacterium | reverse complement strand
CCGTCTGCGCCTGGGTCTTGCCAAGCTCACGGCATGAAGATCGTCTTTCGCCCCACCCAACTTGACAGGGAGTTTCTGCGGCGGGAATTCGCGCCCACCATGCGCAACTGCTTTGACGCATTCCTGATCCTCTGCGCCATTTTCGCGCTGGCGGCGCGGCTGATCCCCGGCTTCGGTGAGGCGTATCTCGCGCTGCTGCAGGAGGTGCTGACGGAGGCCGGCGTGCTGGAGGCTGACGGCGGATGGGC
>CAYPWQ010000099.1:0-4240 GCA_964414495.1 uncultured Oscillospiraceae bacterium | reverse complement strand
CGTTGAGCTTCATACCGGCAGCGATACCGGCCAGATAACGGCCCTCATAGATGGAAGCGAAGGCATTGTGATAGTTGGCAAGACCCTCGGTGTGTGCCTTGGTGCCGGTGGAATGGCAGAACTGCACGTTGGGGAATTCCTTGGCAGCCTGGATCATGTAGTCCTCGTGACCGAAGCTGTCGGCGAAGATGATGTTGCAGCCGGCATCAGCCAGCTCAGCAGCAGCCTCGTAGCACTCCTGCCCCTCGGGGATGTTGGTCTTGAAGATGTAGTGATCCTCATCGATGCCCAGTGCCTCGCAGGTGGCCTTGGCAGCGTTCAGGAAGTTCAGGTCATAGGTGGAGTTTTCATCGTGCAGGAAAATGAAGCCGGCCTTCAGCTCAGCCGCTTCGCTGCCGCCCTCTTCGCCGCCTTCTTCGCCTTCACCGCCGCCGCAGGCGACGAGAGACAGGCTCATGACGAGCGCCAGGATCAGAGCAAGAAACTTCTTCATACTTTTTGTGTCCTCCTAATCATCTTTCTCATTATTCGTGATATATCCGCGTGCCGAAGCACGATCAGACCAGAGTTATGCGCGGAAGGTGATGTTGCCGTCGTCCATATGGTCGATGACTGCCAGAGACTCCACGTGGATCCCCTTTTCCCGCAGGGCATCGCCGCCGCCCTGGAAGCCCTTTTCAATGGCGGCGCTGACGCCCACCAGCGTCGCCCCGGCGTCGCTGACCATCTTGATGAGGCCGCCCACCGCGTTGCCGCAGGCCAGGAAATCGTCCACGATCAGGATGCGGTCATCGCTCTGGAGATAGTCCTTGCTGACCATGATGGTATAGGACTTCTGGTGCGTATAGGAATAGACCTCGGCGGTATAGAGGTCACCGGAGAGATTGGCCGAGGCATGCTTTTTCGCAAAAACGGCGGGCACATGCAGCTGCGCCGCGGCAGCCACCGCAAGGGCGATGCCGCTGGCCTCCACCGTCAGAACCTTGTTGATCTGCTCGCCTTCGAACAGCGCCGCGATCTCGCGGCCCATTTCCATCAGGAACTCCACATCCAGCCGCTGGTTCAGAAAACCGCCGACCTTGACTACGTTTCCGGGCAGGATCTGCCCCTCCCGCAGGATCTTTTCTTCCAGAGCCTTCACAGCTGTTCCCCTTTCTTTCCCTGAACAAAAACAAAAAAACAGACTTTAGATCAAAGTCTGCCCGCCAATACAGTCCAACGCCCCCGGCGTATGAAAACAACCAATAGTCGTGACTGATCGGCATCACGGTAGAAACATTTGGGCCTTCTATCCAAATCTATATTGGCGCTGTTACCATGTTCAATTCCACATCCATCTTAATGGGACACACCGCGTTTGTCAACACAAAATATGGGGCATTTCGAGGCACTTCGGCATTTTTTGTGACTTCCGCCGAATCCGGGCCGTCCCGCCGCCGCCTTCGTCACCTTTCTGCCCACAACCCAGCGAAAAAATGCGCCGCCCATTCGGGCGGCGCATTCATCTGTATGCCTTTCGGCGCGGCGGATCAGCCTGCCAGCGTGAAGCGGATGCGTACGGGATTGTGGTCCGACCAGGCAAAGCCGGTGTCCAGCACCTCCGCCGCCGTGACCGTCACATTGTCGGAAACAAGGAAGCCGTCCACCGTCAGGACGAGCTGTCCCTCGTGATAGGGCGCATCCGCGTTGCGGCAGGAGGGCACGTCGGCGGCGTTGTCATAGCGCACAAGGGAGAGATCCGTTCCCGCCAGCAGCTCCTCCGGGAAGGGCTGCGCCCAGGTCTGCTGGTCGCTGCTGACGCCGAAAACGGCACTGCTGTCGCCAAGGACATCCTTGTTGAAGTCGCCGCCGCAGACAATGTAGTTGCCCTTTTCCCGCTCGGCCTGCATGTCGCTGAGCAGCAGCTTCAGCTGCTCCGTCGCCACCGTGCCGTCAGAGGTATAGGCAGAGAGATGGACGGTATACAGCACCAGCTCCCGCCCGTTCGTCACCGGCACGCGGCTCACCGCGTAGCAGCGGTCCAGATCCAGCAGCTTATACAGGCTCTCCTCCACCGGCAGCTCCCGACGCAGGCTCTCCGTCAGGGCAAAGCGGCTGGCCGTGAGCATACCGGAGCGGGACTTGCCATGGGGCTCCAGGATGGGATAGAAGAGATAGGGACTGTCATAATTCTGCGCAAAGGAGAAGGCATAGCCCCCGTCCAGCGCCGCCTTCAGCAGCGCCGACTCGTCCACCTGATGGCTGCGGGTGGAGCCGATGTCCACCTCCTCCACCATGAGGAAGTCCGCGTCCTGTCCGCGCAGAAAATCACCGATCTCCCCCGTCACCTGCTGCACGGACTCCTCCGACGCGGCGCGGCTCTCAGTGCCGCCGTCCATGAAAAAGCCGAAATCCGGCGTGTAGGCGGCAAAGCCCATGTTATAGCTGATCAGGGTATATTCCGTCTCCGCCGCAGCGCTCTCCCCCTCGCCCTCCACGGCAAGGGGCATGTCGCCGATGCGGTGATAATCTGCCAGCACATAGATGACATACGCCGCCAGGATCAGCAGCAGCGCCGCCAGCAGGATCAGCAGCAGCTTCCATACCTTTTTCATCTGCCCGTCCTCCCTCAGTTTCCCAGGAAATCCAGCGCCGTCTGCGCATAGAGCGCCGCGCCCCTTGCCAGCACCGATTCATCAAAGCAGAAATGGCCGTTATGATTGGGATAGACCGCGTCGCAGCTCTCGTCATAGATGCCCACCAGCGCAAAGGAGGAGGGCACCCGGGCGGCAAACTCCGCAAAATCTTCGCTGATCATGAGGCGGCCATCCTGCCGCACCTGTTCGCTGCCGAACACAGCGGCGGCGCTGCGCCGCATCAGCGCGGCGGCAGCGGGATCGTTCACCGTTGCCTTGCAGAAACGGCGGTAATCGCAGACCGCCTTCGCCCGATAGACCTCCGCCGTGGAGACGGCGATGCGCTGCACCGCGTCCTCGATGCGCTGCCGCACTTCCTCGCGGTAGGTGCGCACCGTGCCCTCCAGCACAGCGCTGGCCGCGATGGCGTTGAAGAGCGTTCCCGCCTCCATGCGGCCGATGGTGACGACGCCGGTCTCCTGCGGATCGGTCTCGCGGCTCACGACGGTCTGCAGCGCCGTGACCACGGCGGCTGCCGTCACCACCGCGTCCACCGCGGTGTGGGGCTGGGAGGCATGGCCGCCCACGCCCGTGATGTCAATGCGGAACTGATCCGCCGCAGAGAGCACCGGCCCGTCGGGGATCAGCACTGTGCCCCCCTTGACGCCGGTCATGAGGTGCATGCCGAAGCAGGCGTCCACCCCCTCCAGCACGCCGTCAGCGATCATGGCGCGGGCACCCGCGGCGATCTCCTCCGCCGGCTGAAAGGCCAGCAGCACGCGGCCGCAGAGCGAGGCCTTCACCTCGTTCAGCACCATGGCCGCGCCCAGCAGCATGGCCGTGTGTCCGTCGTGTCCGCAGGCGTGCATGAAGCCCGCCTCCTCCGAGGCATAGTCCGCCCCGGTGACCTCCGTCACCTTCAGCGCGTCCATGTCGCCCCGCAGCAGCACGGTCTTACCCGGCTGACCGCCCCGAAGCTCCGCCAGAATGCCGGTCTCGCCGCCGCAGATGCGGTACGGGATGCCGAGACGATCCAGCTCCCGCCGAACCACCGCAGAGGTCATTTTCTCCTGAAAGGCGATCTCCGGATGGCGGTGGATCTCGCGGCGCAGAGCCGTGATCTCCGGCGCAAAGCGCGCCGCAATGGAAGAAATGTCCATATCCTTCTCTTCCCTCTCAGCGATCCACATAGTCGAAGTCCATGTTGCGATAGCGCACGAGAGCGTCCGCCATCTCCGCGCCGTATTCCTCGCGGAAGGCGCACAGCGCCTCCGCCGCCATAAGAACACCGTCGGAGAGATAGATAGCAGTCATGACATCGCTGAAGATCTTGTAGATATGGGCGCAGTGGTATTCAAAGTCACGCACGTTTTCTGCCTTCTTGGGCTCCACGGTCTCCTTCGTCACGCCGCCGAGGACGTGGCGGCAGAAGCCGTTATCGTGCATGGTCTGGGTCACACGATAGTCCACCTGCGGATTGAAGCCCCGGGCGATAGACATGTCGAGGTCGCGGCAATAGAGGTTCGCGCCGTCCTTCAGCCCCATCACCAGATACTGGCTGCTCCAGGGGGAGGCATCATAGCGGCGGATCATGTCGTCCCCCTCCACGGTGTCGTGGATGCTCT
>CAYPWQ010000098.1:0-4245 GCA_964414495.1 uncultured Oscillospiraceae bacterium | reverse complement strand
ATCGCCGTCCTGGAGCGGTGTGCCCTACTTGTTTAACTTTTTAACAAGGAAAGAGCGCTCAGTGGGCCCTTTCGGGAGGGAAGTGGAGCTGGGGGAGCTCCGGCCCGGAGATCTGGTGCAGCTGTCCTTCAATGGAACGGAGTTCCAGCACACGCCGGTGGTGATATTTGCCCGCGAACCGGAGGATCTGGGCGATATTCTGATCGCGGCGCACAGCTATGACGCGCTGGATCGGCCGCTGGACAGCTATCAGTTCCAGAAGATCCGGTTCATCCATATCGAGGGCGTCTGGCGGGAGCTGCCGGAGCTCCGGGATTGATAAAAAAATAACTTTTACATTTGCAAAAGAGGCCGACGAAATGAAATTACGCCTGCCGGTAAAGCGAACTGCGCGGGAACATACTGCGGAAGCTGCGGAGGCAGCCAGGTGCACTCAACGGTCACGAGAAAGACAGTCCGGCATCTGTCCGGATCATCCTGCAGAAATAATGACGGCGTGGAGCTGACTGTACCGTTTGCAGAGAATGATCGGAGCGTCTGTGCGGTATTATGATAAGAGACGATCAACAGAGACTGCCGCAGCAGAATACAGATCAAAGTGAAACCGACCAGCGTGGCTGGTCGGTTTTTGTATCAGATATCAGCGTCAAAAGCGCTGAATACCGTTTGCGTTCGGCCGGCAGCGATCCGCTGATAAAACGCGCTGAAAAGGGGCTGCGGGCGAAAAACGGCGATTCCTCTCCCCTTAATTGAACAAAATTTTTATTTTGTTCAATTAACCATATCGAATCGTCCGCCTCCCCTGCGGGAGCCTTTTCTTACTGCGAGATCTTCGAAGCAGACACCGCGCGGCGCAGACCTGTGCAAAACGGCTCGATCAGGCATCCTCGCCGCTGTCCGCCGTATCGGTGACCGCCTTGACCTTTTTCGTTGGCTTGACCCGTGCCAGCGGATTGGCCCGCGCTGCCACGCGCAGCGCGTCGTTGTCGATGTGCGTATAGATCTCCGTGGTGTTCAGATGCTCATGGCCCAGCACCTCCTGCACCGCCTTCACGTCCACCCCGTTCTGCAGCATCAGCGTCGCCGCCGTGTGGCGCAGTTTGTGGCTGGAATAGGCCGTGGAATCCAGTCCCGCCCCGGAAAGATGCTTTTTCACCAGCGCATGCACCGTGGTGCGGCCGATGCGCTCGTTGCGGCTGGAAAGAAACAGCGCGTTCCGGTCCTTCCCTGTTACGGGACGGCGCACCTGCAGATAGTCCTGCAGCGCCGCCTTGCAGGCTTCGTTCAGATAGACGATGCGTACCTTGTTGCCCTTGCCGAGGATGCGCAGCGCGTCCTCCTGAATGTCGCCCAGATCCAGACCGATCAGCTCGGAGATACGCAGCCCGCAGTTGAGAAACAGCGTCAGGATGCAGAGATCCCGCTCCCTGTTCCGACCGTCCACGCTTTCCAGCAGCGTCACGCTCTCGTCCAGCGTCAGATACTTCGGCAGCGTCTTGCGGGTCTTGGGCGAATCCAGATCCTTGATGGGATTCGTCTCCAGCAGGTGCTTTTTGTTGGTCAGGTAATTGAAAAAGGAACGGAGCGTGGCGATCTTCCGCGCACGGCTGGCCGCGCCAAGGCCGTATTCCGTGTCCGGACTGTTGGGATGGCGGGCACGATCCCGGCTGAGATAGGTCAGATAGTCATAAACGTCTGTTAAGGAGATATCCTTTACAAAGTTGATATCCACATCCAAAATCGGGATCTCATCCAGCTCCAGCGTCCGCAGCGCCGGATCCTTTCTCCACTTGAGATAGCGAAAGAAATTTCTGAGATCCAGATAGTATTCATCCACCGTTTTCTGAGAATGTGCCTTGATGGTCTCGTGATACGCCAGAAAATCCCGCAGGATCTCCGGTGCTTCGCTGTAATCCGCCATGAGCTTTCCCCTCCTCTGCTTCTGTCTATTTTTCTAAAGGATAGAACATTTTGTTCAAAAATGCAAGGGTCCACCATGGAAAAAGCCTGCGCGGAGGCTGGCCGGGTCTCCGCTTGCATTTTTCTGCTCGGAGCTGAGCAGGGATTCTGCTTTGCTGTTCTGGCTGACCTCCTTTTTTGAAATGGGCATCAAAAGACCGCTCGCTTTTCGCGCATTGCGGCCAGCGGCGGTCTGTTTTTCAGTATTCGGTTATTATCGTATCTTCTTCTTGATTATCAACTTGAAGTTTAGCCATAAAAATGTAAAGAAATCTACCAGATAGAAAGTAACCGCCCGAACTTTTTTGCCCGGGCGGTCTTGCTGTCGATCATCTATCAGTTAAACTTTGCAATAGCCTCTGCTTGCATAAACCGCAGCGCTGCGGCAAAAATAGGGGCAAAGAAAGGGCGTGACCACATGAGCATCATTCCCTGCACAGAGTCCTGCCTGCATCAGTGCGATGGACTCTGTACCCTCCGCACCGCCGCGGCAGCGGGTCTGCCGGATCCGCAGCATCCCTGCGTCCACTATCTGCCCCGGGACATCAGCCCTGCAGCAGAACGCGGAGCGCCTCGGCCACATTCTGCACCGGGATCAGCTCCAGATCCGTTCGTGCCGTGAGGTGACGCTGCTTCGGCACCACGCATTTCTGAAAGCCCAGCCGGTGGATCTCAGACAGGCGCTGCTCCAGATGACTGACGCTGCGGATCTCGCCGGTGAGGCCAACCTCCCCCACCGCGGCCACGGAGGTGTCGATGGGCTTGTCCAGATAGCTGGAGGCCAGCGCCAGAACGGTGGCCAGGTCCGCCGCAGGCTCGTCCAGCGTCAGGCCGCCCACCACGTTCAGATAGGCATCGCAGGCGGAGAGCTTCAGCCGCCCGTGCTTTTCCAGCACGGCCAGGAGCATGGCGGCCCGGTTGAAGTCCAGTCCGTTGGAGGAGCGCCGGGGCGAGGGATACGCCGTGGTGGTGATGAGCGCCTGGATCTCCGCGAGAACGGGGCGCACGCCCTCCATCACGCAGGTGACGCAGGTGCCGCTGGCACCCTCCGGCCGCCCGGAAAGCAGCATCTCCGAGGGATTCTCCACCTCCCGCAGGCCGGTGTCACACATTTCGAACACGCCGATCTCGTTGGTGGCGCCGAAGCGGTTCTTGGCCGCCCGCAGGATGCGATAGGAGGAGTGCTCGTCGCCCTCGAAATACAGCACGCAGTCCACCATATGCTCCAGCACCTTGGGGCCGGCGATGCTGCCCTCCTTGTTCACATGGCCGATGACGAACACGGTGACGCCCATGCCCTTGGCGATCTGCATGAGGGTCATGGTGCAGTCCTTCACCTGGCTGACGCTGCCGGCAGGCGAATCCAGCGCGTCGTTATAAAGCGTCTGGATGGAGTCGATGATGAGTACGTCCGGGCTCTCCTCGCTGACGCATTCCATCACGTCCCCCAGTCGGGTCTCGGACAGGACGAAGAGCCTCTCACTGGCGGCCGAGAGCCGCTTGGCGCGAAGCTTCAGCTGATGCTCGGACTCCTCGCCCGATATATACAGTACCTTTCGCTCGGCGCAGAGCTCCCGGCAGATCTGCAGCATCAGCGTGGACTTGCCGATACCCGGCGCGCCGCCGATGAGAACCAGCGAGCCGCTGACCGCGCCGCCGCCCAGCACCCGGTCCAGCTCGCTCATGCCGGTGAGGAAGCGGATCTCATCCGCCGTCTCCAGCTCTGTCACCGGGCGGGCCCGGGGCGCGGAGAGGGTGCGGAGGCTCCCCTTCTTCCCTTCCTTTTTTGGGGCGCGCTGCTCCACCACCGTGTTCCATGCGCCGCAGGCAGGGCACTTTCCGGCCCATTTCGGCGTTTCATTGCCGCATTCCGTGCAAAAAAAGATCGTTTTTTCCTTCATGTGGGAACTTCCTCCGTATGGTAATAGCCGCAAAGCACGGCGAGAGCCAGCTTCAGTTGATGCGCAGCGGTCTTCAGCGCGGCGGTCTCCTCTGCATTGGAGAGAAAGCCGCACTCCACCAAAATCGCGGGCGCATTCACGTGCTGCATGAGATAGATCGTGGCAGAGATGGGCTTGGCGTTTTTGGCCTTTTCGCCGTTGATCGTTTCGTTCAGCGCCGTCTGCACCGGGAGCGCATAGCCCTCCGCGCCGGGAACGGCGTTATAGAATACCTGCGCGCCGCGCACAGAGGGTGCTTCCGGCAGACTGTTCTGGTGGATGCTGATGAGTACGGCATACTGCTGCGCGTTCACCAGTGCGGCCCGGTTTTTGAGATCGGAGACCT
>CAYPWQ010000097.1:0-4261 GCA_964414495.1 uncultured Oscillospiraceae bacterium | reverse complement strand
TACCTCACCCACCGGCCCTGGATCGCCCGCAACCGCAGCCATGAGATCTCCATGGCCTACGACCAGCGCATCCGCGAGCTGGGCGGCGACGTCTGGTACAACACCGAGGTCAAGAAGATCGATGTGAAGAACGGCGCCGTTCACGGTGTGGAGCTGGCCGACGGCAGCTACATTCCCTGCGAGCGCGTGATCTCCAACCTGATGCCCCACGTGGTCTTTGACCGCATGGTGGATCCCGCCGAGGTGCCGGAATACGACCGCAAGGCCATGAACGCCCGCAAGCTGGCGCAGGCCTGCGTCACGGTGTATCTGGGTCTGGACGCCAGCGCTGAGGAGATCGGTCTGAAGGGCTATGACACCTTCATGCGCGAGGATCCCAACAACCAGAATCAGTACGCTTCCTCCGACTCCATTGAGACGCACAAGGACATCACTGTCACCGTGCTCACCAACGCCATCCCCGACGCCGCAGGCGAGGGCCGCGCGTTCATCCAGTTCAGCAAGTTCTATACGGAGGATCCCTTCAAGGATGTGACCGAGGAGACCTATTTCAAGATCAAGGACCGCATCGCCCGCGAGTGCGTCGAGCGCTACGAGGCGGTCACCGGCTGCGACCTCCAGAGCCACATCGAGGAGATCGTGGTGGCCTCCCCCGTCACCTGGGCCCGCTATCTGGGCACGCCGAAGGGCGACGTGTACGGCTATGAGCCCCACACCTGGGACGGTATGTTCCCCCGCGTGCAGGCCGGCACGGCCAATCTGGGCTATACCATCAAGGGCCTCCGCTTCGTGGGCGGCCACGGCACACAGATGGATGGCTACAGTCAGGCCTACATGTCCGGCGCAGAGCAGGCGCGCTACACGCTGCTCGATATGAAGGAGGGCAGATGAGATGAAATACAATTATGATAAGAAGCTCCTCAGCAGTCTGGGCGTCGGCCCCTTCCTGGGACAGGTGAAGCTGCGCGAAAAAATGATCGCTCAGGCGGACGACACGCCTCCCGTCTCCATCTACAACGCCAACATCCTGGCAAAGAAGCTGCATCCCAACGTGCAGTATGCCGTGGTCTCCGCCGTGACGGAGCACGCGGATGCCAGAAGCTACACCCTCGTTCCCGACGCGGAGAGCGGCACGGAGCAGCTGGCCTACTTCCGGGCAGGCCAGTATGTGAGCGTGGCGCTGGACATCGGCGAGGCGCGGCTCAACAAGCCCTACACCATCCGCTCCTGCCCCAAGGACGCGCTGAACGGCTCCTATACCCTGACCATCAAGCGCAGCGCTGCCGGCTTTGCCTCGGACTACATTCAGAACAACTGGCAGGCGGGCACGAAGGTGCGCCTCTCTGCCCCTCTCGGTGAGTTCTATCATCAGGAGCTGCGGGATGCAAAGCAGGTCGTGGCTCTCGCCGGCGGCAGCGGCATCACTCCCTTCTATTCCATGGCCGCCGCCATCGCCGACGGCACGGAGGATTTCTCTCTCACCATCCTTTACGGCAGCCGCACCCGCGACGCCATCCTGCTCGGCAAGGAGCTGGATGAGATCGCGGCAAAGAGCGGCGGAAAGGTCAAGGTCGTCCACGTGCTCTCCCACGAGGAGGCCGAGGGCTGCGAGAAGGGCTTCCTCACCGCCGAGCTCGTCAAGAAGTACGCCCCCGAGGGCGATTACAGCGTCTATGTCTGCGGTCCCAAGGCCATGTACGGCTTTATGGCGCAGGAGCTGCCGAAGCTGGGTCTGAAGGCCCGCCGCATCCGCATGGAGGTCCCCGGCGAGTACGGTGATCCCAGCGGCGACGCCGCCTATCCCGCCGAGGCCGCCGGCAAGGTCTTTACCGTGACGGTCACCGTCCGCGGCGAGACCCAGACCGTTTCCTGCCGCGCCGATCAGACGCTGCTGGACGCCATGGAGCGCGCCGGGATCCGCGCACCCTCCCACTGCCGCAGCGGCGAGTGCGGCTGGTGCCATTCCCGCCTCATCAGCGGCGAGGTCTACATCCCCGAGGATACAGACGGCCGCCGTCTGGCCGACAAGAAGTTCGGCTGGATCCATCCCTGCTGCACCTATCCCCTCAGCGACGTGGCACTGGATGTGCCCACGCTGCTGTAAGACTGACTTACAACCAAAAAGCGGCGCGCTCCCATGGGAGCGCGCCGCTTTTCCCTGCGGGGCTTGCTTTTTCTCTATTGTGCTGGTACAATAATCCCAACCAGTAAGAAGGAGGCGGTACTATCTCCACCGTTTTTTCCAAGCTGAATCAGCCCACGCTGAAGGAGGTTTGCTCTCAGGCCATCCTCAGCAAGATTATCTCCGGCGACCTGAAGCCCGGTGACCGGCTGCCCCCGGAGCGCGACCTGGCAGAGATGCTGGGCATCTCCCGCAGCAGCGTGAACCAGAGCGTGCTGGAGCTGGAGAGCATGGGCTTTCTCACCATACAGCCCCGCCGCGGCACCATCGTCTGCGACTATCGCAAGCACCCCACGCCACAGTCCCTCGCGGCGCTCATGAACTATGATTCCGTGGATCTGGATCAGACCATCTTTTCCGACCTCATGGCCTTCCGTCTGCTGATCGAAACGGAATGCGCCCGCCTTGCCTGCGACAACATCTATGAAAGCACCTGGCAGGAGATGTCCGGCCTGATCGATGCGCTGGAGCGCGAGGGCGACCCGGGCGAGCGGCTCTATCAGTTCCATTATCGGCTGACACAGGCCTCCGGCAACGGCGTATACAGTATGCTCTTCCGCGCCTTCGAGTCGGTGCTGCGCACGCTCATCGCGCAGCATTACAGTGTCCGCGCCGAGGATCTGCAGGAGGCCGTCCGTTCACACCGCGCTCTGCTGGCCGCCATCCGGGACAGGGATCCGGCGCGGGCCGTGCAGCTGACGCGGGGGATCCTCACTCAGGGCATCTCGGTGCTGGAGGAGCGCTACACCGAATAAGCATCCCGTTTTTTCGCGTCCCCGCCTGCGGCGGGGGCGTTTTTTTGTTTCATCGGCGCTGCATCATCGCCGCGGCGACGGGCATACTACAGAAAAAAGGAGGGAAACGCATGGAACAAAACAGCGCCTATCGAAAAGGCTTTCTCCCCTACGCCCTGGCCGCCTTTCTCATTGGCATCGTCGGCGGCTTTTCCACCGTTCTCGGTCCCGCCTTTGTGCAGGAGCTGGGCATCGCCTACAGCAACTCCGCCTGGACCTCTCTGGCGCAGGCTATGTCCACCGCCGCCTGCGCGCCCATTCTGGGCCGGGTGGGCGACACGCTGGGCCGCCGCCGCACCCTGCTGGGCGGCATCGCCGTCTTTACGCTGGGAAACGTTCTCTCTGCCGCGGCGGGCTCGCTGCTGTGGATGCTGCTGGCCCGCTTTATCGTGGGCATCGGGATCGCGGCCATGACGCCGGTCATCATGTCCTACATCGTGACAGAATTCCCGCCGCAGCAGTTGGCAAAGGGCTTTTCCCTCTATATGCTCATCTCCAGCGCCTCGGTGGTGGCGGGGCCGACACTGGGCGGGCTGATGATCGCCGCCTCCGGCTGGCGAAGCATGGTCCGGGTCTGCGCCGTCATCAGCGCGCTGGTGTTCTTCGCCTGTCTCGCCCTGAGCGGCGGCGAAGGGGCGCGGCCCCGGCCCGTCAGCCGCGGCGTGTTCGACTATCCCGGCGCGGTGCTGGGGCTGCTCTTTTTCAGTCTCGCGCTGTGCCTCCCCTCCTTCGCGCAGAATCTCGGCTGGCGCACACCGGTCTTCCGCACTGCGCTCATCGCCGCGGCGCTGAGCCTTGCAGGACTTCTTTGGGCGGAAAAGCGGGCCGTGCAGCCCGTTCTCCCCCTGTGGCTGCTGCGGCGGCGGGTCTTTCTTCTGAGCGTGCTGGCCCTGGTTCTGACGCAGGGGCTGATGCAGGCGAACATGACGAACCTCATCGTCTTTGTGAACTACACCCGTCCGGCCGAGAGTGCCCTGTCCGGCTATGCCATCTCGACGCTGTATCTCGGCATGGCGCTGGGTGCGCTCACGCTGGGGCCACTGGCGGATCGCTTTGCGCAGCGCTCCGTGCTGCTGCTCACGCTCCTCTTCACCGGCGCGGGCGCCGGGCTGATGCTGCTGTTTTCCGCCGACGCGCCGCTGCGTCTTCTCATGGCATCGCTGGGGCTGCTGGGTCTCGGACTCGGCGGCAGCGGCACCATCTTCATGAAGATCGCCCTGACCGGAATCCCGGCGGAGGCGGCAGGCGCAGGGGCGTCCTGGCGCACCGGGGTGGTAAGGCAGGT
>CAYPWQ010000096.1:0-4278 GCA_964414495.1 uncultured Oscillospiraceae bacterium | reverse complement strand
GTGCTCTCACCGCCAGGGCCGAGACCACCCACCGCAGCAGCAGCGGTGAGCAGACCGCCACGGCGCTGGAGGTAGAGGTACAGTTCCAGCCCGCCCTGCCCTATGAGCTGCGGCGCTTCACCCAGTTCGACGAGAGCCACAACGCGGTGGCGGTGACGGAGTTCGCCGCGGGCGAAGCGCCGGAGACGCTGCGCTGGGAGGAAAACGCCGCCTACATGATCGCGGAGCGCTGCTATACCGATGCGAGCGGCGAAAGCCACAGCGTTTTCGATGTCATCGACCGGGAGGACAGCTTCTATCTCTATCCTCTCTGGAACGGCGAGCGGGTGGCAACGAGCGCCAGCATCGACCTTGCGGGCGCGGAGGAATAACACGACCGCCGCGGCGCGGGCGGCTATGCCCCGCCGGGATCAGTGAAAACAGAAAAGACCGGAGGAGCGGCACTTCGCTTCCTCCGGTCTTTTTTGTCGTTTTGCTGGGCTCGTCCGGCGCTTACAGGGCGCGGGACTTTCTGGTGGCCGCCTGCACCGCGTCGATGGCGGCGGCGCGGAGACCGCGCTCCTCCAGCACCTGGCAGCCGGTGATGGTGGTGCCGCCGGGAGAGGAGACCATATCCTTCAGCTGGCCGGGATGCATCCCGGTCTCCAGCACCATCTTGGCAGTGCCCATAACGGTCTGGGCGGCCAGACGATAAGCCGTGGGACGGGGCAGGCCCTCCAGCACGCCGCCGTCGGCCAGCGCCTCGATGAACAGCGCCACGAAAGCGGGGCCAGAACCGGACAGGCCGCAGGCCGTGTCGATCAGCTTTTCATGCATCCACTCCACGATGCCGATGGAGCTGAAGAGCTTTTCCGCAAAGGCCTTTTCCTCGGCGGTGAGATCCGTCTCGTCGCAGCAGGCGAAGGCGCCGGCGTTCACGAGAGCGGGAGTGTTGGGCATGACGCGCAGCACACGGATGCTGCCCTGGATCATATTGCGGATGCGCTCGGTGGTGGCGCCCGCCATGATGGAGATGACGGCCTTGCCGTCCACGCTGCCCTTCAGCTCGGCCAGAGCGGAGGCCGCATACTGGGGCTTCACCGCCAGCACCACGATGTCGGCGCTGCTGCCCAGCTCCTCGTTGTTCGCGCAGATATGGCAGCCGAGAGCGGCATACTTGTCCCGGATAGCCTGAGAAAAGTCAGAGACATACACATCCTCTGCCTGCAGCACGCCGGCGTTCAGCGCACCGCTGAGAATGGCGCCGCCCATGGCGCCCGCGCCAAGAAAACCAATCTTCATGGATCATTTCCTCCTTCATGTATCATTGCCGTCGTCCGGCAAGCCCATTGTACTCCTCCCGCGGGCCAATGTCCACAGGGCGGAAAAGTTTATCTTTTATCAGGCGCGGGCCATCCGGGATCCGGATGGCCCGCAAAAGGTCCACGCGCGTGGTCAGCCGCGCGATCAATCAAAGGACTGCTCGGTACGCTCGATGATCTCGTCCTGCAGCGCCTTGTCCAGATTCCGGAAGAAGTCGGAATAGCCGGCCACGCGGACGATCAGATCCTTGTACTCCTCGGGATGCGCCTGGGCCGCACGCAGGGTCTCGCGGTCGATGACGTTGAACTGGATGTGGTGGCCGTCCATGGCGAAGTAGGAGCGGATCAGCGCGCCCAGATTCTTCAGACCGGTCTCGCCGGCAAGGGCCTTGGGGGTGAACTTCTGGTTCAGCAGGGTGCCGCCGGTGGAGCAGTGATCCATCTTGGCCATGGAGTTGATGACGGCGGTGGGGCCGTGGGTATCCGCGCCCTTTTCAGGGGAGATACCCTCGCTGAGCGGCTTGTGAGCCAGACGGCCGTTGGGGGTGGCACCCAGCACGTCGCCGAAGTACACATGGCAGGTGGTGGGCAGCATATCCACATGGTACTCGCCGCCGCACATGGTGGGACGGCCAGTGATGGTGTCGCGGTACAGCTCGAACACGGTCTTCATGATGTCGTCGGCATAGTCGTCGTCGTTGCCGAACTTGGGGGTCTTGTCGTGAACGAGATGATAGATCACGGGGTCGTTCTCGAAGTTGCCGTCCATGGCCTTGATGAGCTCGGCCATGGTGAACTTCTTGTTGTCAAAGACGTTGTACTTGATGGCGGCCAGGCTGTCGGTCACGGTGCCGATGCCCACACCCTGGATGTAGCGGGTGTTGTAGCGGGAGCCGCCGGCGTTGTAGTCCTTGCCCTTGCTGATGCAGTCGTTGGTGACGACAGAGAGCACGGGGGCGGGCATCTCGCGGGCATAGATCTGCTCGATGACGTTGTTGCCGCGGATCTTGATGTTCACGAAGTACTCCAGCTGCTTCTTGAAGGCGGCGAAGAGCTCATCATAGCTCTTGTAATCCTCGGCGTTGCCGAGCGCAAGGCCCAGCTGCTCGCCGGTCTGGGGATCGATGCCGTTGTACAGCGTCAGCTGCAGCACCTTGGGGATGTTGAAATAGCCGGTGAGGATGTACGCCTCGTTGCCCCAGGCGCCGGTCTCCACGCAGCCGGAGGAGCCGCCCATGCGGGCGTCTGCCAGGCTCTTGCCGGCGTTCAGCAGCTCCTGCACGATCTCGTCGGAGTTATAGAACGCGGGCTGGCCCCAGCCCTTGCGGGCGATCTCGCAGGCGCGCAGCAGGTACTTGTCGGGATTCTTGCGGGAGATCTGGACGTTGGAGTTAGGCTGCACCTGCTTCATCTCGTCCATGCAGTCCAGCACCAGATAGGTCACGGGGTTCACCGCGTCGCGGCCCTCGGCGTCCACGCCGCCGATGTTCAGGTTGGCGAAGTCGGTGTAGGTGGAGCTCTCCTTCAGGGTGATGCCCACCTTCACGGGCGCGGGCTGGTTGTAGAACTTGACCCACAGGCACTCCAGCAGCTCCAGCGCCTTGTAATCGTCCAGGATGCCCTCTTCCACGTCATGGGCATAGAAGGGATAGAGGTGCTGGTCCAGACGGCCGGGGGTCAGGGCGTCCCAGGGGTTCAGCTCGGTGGTGACGGCCAGGTGGGTGAACCAGTACTGCTGGATGGACTGCCAATAGGTCTGGGGCTTGTTGGCGGGGATGACCTCCAGATTCTTTGCCATCTGCTCCAGCTCGGCCTTGCGGACAGGGTCGGTCTCGGCGGCAGCCTTTTCCACGCAGAGAGCGTGATAGCGCTCGCCCAGAAGGATGACGGCGTCGCAGGCGATGTCCATGGCCTTCAGCTCTTCCAGCTTGTCATAGGCCTCGGGATCCTTCAGGAAGTCCAGCTTGTCCATGGCCTCCTTGATGCGGGCCTTGTACTCATTGTAGCCGGTGGTGAAGATCTGGCCGCCGCCGGCGGTGTGGCCGGGGCCGCGCTGCTCCATGAACTCGGTGAACATACCGGCAGCATAGGCCTTCTTCCACTCGGGGGTCATGTGGTTCAGGATCTTCTCGCGCACGGCGCGATCCTTCCAGTAGGGGATGATCTCCTCTTCCTGCAGCTTGAGATCCTCGTCCTGCACGCGGAAATAGACCAGGCTGCGGGCGTTCATGTTGTGCATATCCTCGAGGGTGTGGCAGCAGAGCTCGGGGAAGGTGGGGGAGCACTGGGGGTCGCGGCCCTTTTCGCCGAGGATCAGCTCGCCCTCGCCGAAATACAGGGTCTTGCGGGAGAAATACTCCTTCAGCACCATGGCGCGCAGCACGGGGATGGACACGGAACCCTCGTACTTCTTATAGACCTCGGTCTCGATCCGGGCGCGCTCCAGATCAATGTGGGGCTCGGTGGTGTGGCTGATCTTTCTCAGCTTCTTGATGCGGGCGTTCATGCCGCGGTCGCTCTCCTCGACCTTCACGTCGCAGGCGCAGGCATTCTTGACTTCTTCCATCTTCTTAACCTCCGATTGTTATTTTGGGGAAACCGCTGTTGATAAACATTTCTTTGAACGAGTTCATCTGCGCATCGTCCGGCACGGTCATGGACGCGTCGTCATACTCCCTCGTCAGGCTCGCGTATTTGCTGCGCCCGTAGTTATGATAGGGCAGCAGACCCACCTGGGCGGGATGGATCTGGTTCTCCGTCAGGAAACGGATGACCTCATTCATAAAGTCCGCTGTGGCGTTGACGCCGCCGACGGTGGGGATGCGGATGTAGATATTGGCCCCGGCGGCGCTGAGCTTTTTCAGGTTTTCCAGGATCAGGGCGTTGTCCACCCCCGTCCACTCCCGGTGCACCGCGCTGTCCATGGCCTTGATGTAGTAGAGGAAGGTATCCACATACGGCAGGATGCGCTCGTACT
>CAYPWQ010000095.1:0-4287 GCA_964414495.1 uncultured Oscillospiraceae bacterium | reverse complement strand
AGGTGACGGCCAGACGGCAGCCACGGTGACCCATCATGGGGTTGAACTCATGCAGGGAGGCGATGATCTCCTTGATCCGCTCCACGCTCTTGCCCTGGGCAGCGGCCAGAGCGGCGATGTCCTCCTCGGTGGTGGGGACGAACTCATGCAGCGGGGGATCCAGGAAGCGGATGCACACGGGCATGCCCTCCATGGCCTCGTACAGACCCTCAAAGTCAGCCTGCTGCATGGGCATAATCTTGGCCAGGGCGGCCTCCCGCTCCTCCACAGTGTCGGAGCAGATCATTTCCCGGAAGGAGGCGATACGGCCTTCCTCGAAGAACATGTGCTCGGTACGGCACAGGCCGATGCCCTCAGCGCCCAGGGAACGGGCCTTGATGGCATCCCGGGGGGAGTCGGCATTGGTGCGGACCTTCAGACGGCGGTACTGGTCAGCCCAGCCCATGATCCGGCCGAATTCGCCGGCGATGGTGGCTTCCACAGTGGGGATCTGGCCGTCGTAGATATTGCCGGTGGAGCCGTCCAGGGACAGGTAGTCGCCCTCGTGGTAGGTCTTGCCGGCCAGGGTGAACTTCTTGTTCTCCTCGTCCATGGCGATCTCGGTGCAGCCGGAAACGCAGCACTTGCCCATGCCGCGGGCAACGACAGCAGCGTGGGAGGTCATGCCGCCGCGGACGGTCAGGATGCCCTGGGAGGCCATCATGCCCTCGATATCCTCAGGGGAGGTCTCCAGACGGACCAGGACCACCTTCTCACCACGGGAATTCCATTCCTTGGCATCCTCGGCGGTGAACACGATCTTGCCGCAGGCAGCTCCGGGAGAAGCGGCCAGGGCCTTGCCCACGGGCTGGGCGGCCTTCAGAGCGTTGGCATCGAACTGGGGATGGAGCAGGGTGTCCAGGGTACGGGGGTCGATCATGGCAACGGCCTGCTTCTCGTCGATCATGCCCTCGTCCACCAGGTCGCAGGCGATCTTCAGAGCGGCGGCGGCGGTGCGCTTGCCGTTGCGGGTCTGCAGCATGTAGAGCTTCTTGTCCTCGATGGTGAACTCCATATCCTGCATGTCGCGATAGTGGTATTCCAGCTTGTTGCAGATATCCACGAACTGGTGGTATGCCTCGGGCATGACCTTTTCCAGCTGCTCGATGCTCTGGGGGGTGCGGACACCGGCCACCACGTCCTCGCCCTGGGCGTTCAGCAGGAACTCACCGAAGAGCTTCTTCTCGCCGGTGGCGGGGTTGCGGGTGAAGGCGACGCCGGTACCGGAGGTATCGCCGGTGTTGCCGAAGACCATCTGCTGCACGTTGACGGCGGTGCCCCAGGAGGAGGGGATGTCGTTCATGCGGCGATAGTAGATGGCGCGGGGGTTGTCCCAGGAACGGAACACAGCCTGGATGGCGCCCATCAGCTGCTCCTTGGGATCCTGGGGGAAGTCGGAGCCGATCTTGGCCTTGTACTCGGCCTTGAACTGGTTGGCCAGCTCCTTCAGATCCTCGGCGGTGAGCTCGGTGTCCAGCTTCACGCCGCGCTTTTCCTTCATCTGGTCGATGAGCTGCTCAAAGTACTTCTTGCCCACTTCCATGACGACGTCGGAGTACATCTGGATGAAGCGGCGATAGGAGTCGTAAGCGAAGCGGGGGTTGTTGGTCTTCTTGGCGAAGGCCTCCACCACCTCGTCGTTCAGACCCAGGTTCAGGATGGTGTCCATCATACCGGGCATGGAGGCGCGGGCGCCGGAACGCACGGAGACCAGCAGCGGGTTCGTCAGATCGCCGAACTTCTTGCCGGTCATGACCTCCAGCTTGATAACGTAGGACATGATCTCGGTGCGGATGTCCTTGTTGATCTTCTGGCCGTCCTCGTAGTACTGGGTGCAGGCCTCGGTGGTGATGGTGAAGCCCTGCGGAACGGGCATGCCCAGGCTGGTCATTTCAGCCAGGTTCGCGCCCTTGCCGCCCAGCAGCTCACGCATGGAGCCATTGCCTTCGGAAAACAGGTAGACAAATTTCTTGCTCATGGAATTCCCCTTTCGAGTTAATAAATTATAATAATGACTTTACATGGTAATACAATTTATTATTATAGCAAAGCCTGCGGTTTTGACAATGCGCAAAAACACGGAAATCAGGGTTAATTTGAGTGTATTTTACAGTCGGTATGCACATTTTTCACAAAAAGAAAAAAGAATGCAAGAAAATGTTCGTCACTCATTACTTTTCCCGGAAACTGTGCTATAATAACTCTGATTTAGTACTTTTTGCGGAAAAGGAGCGTCCATGGTGCAGGAAATGACGGAGATCCGGCGGCAGATCGCCGCCGCGGCAGGCCGCGGGGCCCTGCATCACGCGCTGCTGCTGGTGGGCGGCGACAGGGAGACGGCCCTGTTTGCCGCCGCGGCCTACGAGTGCCGCAGCGAGGGGGCGCGTCCCTGCCTGCACTGCGAGAGCTGCCGCAAGGTGCTCTCCGGCATCCATCCGGATGTGCGGACGGTGCGGGACGACGAGCATAAGATCATGAGCGTGGAGCTGCTGCGCTCTGTCCGGGCGGATGCCTATGTGATCCCCAACGAGGGCCAGCGGAAGGTATACCTCTTCGACGACGCGGCCCAGCTGGACAGCCGCTGTCAGAACATCCTGCTGAAGGTGGTGGAGGAGGGCCCGCCCTATGCGGCGTTCCTCTTCCGGGCCGAGAGCGCATCGCTGCTGCTGCCCACGCTGCGCTCCCGCTGCGTGGAGCTCCACTGCGGCGGCGGAGCGGAAGAGCTGCCGCAGGACGCGCTGGCGGAGGAGTTCTGCTCACTGGTGGGGACGGACAAGCGGCAGCTCGTGACCTTCCTGCTGGGGCTCAGCGCGGGAAAGATGAAGCGCGAGGAGCTCTGCGCCCTGCTGGAGCATACCCGGGCGCTGCTGGGCGCGGCGCTGCTGATGAAGCGGGGCCGTCCCACGGGCACCGTGCCCGCCTGCGTGCGCGACGCCGCCCGCTGCGGAGAAAAAACACTGATGCGTCTGACCGGCGTGCTGGCGCGCTGCCGGGAGGACTGCGATTACAATGCCGGCGTGGGGCTCCTGCTGGGAGCTCTCGCCGCGGAACTGGAGGAGATCCTGTGAAAACCATCGTTACGGTCCGCTTTCGCAGCGGCTGCAAGAGCTATTATTTTGATCCGGGCGAGCTGACGGTCCAGGCCGGTCAGGACGTGATTGTGGAGACCAGTCAGGGCGTGGAGTACGCCACCTGCGTGGAGGGCAACCGGGAGATCGAGGAGAGCCAGCTGGCGCAGCCTCTCTGCCCCGTGCTGCGCATCGCAACGGAGAATGACCGCCGCACGGCGCTGCACATCGGTGAGCGCGAGAAGGAGGCGGCTCTGGTCTGCCAGCGCAAGATCGCCCAGCATGGGCTGGAGATGAAGCTGGTGGACGTGTCCTGCAACTTCGACGGCAACAAGATCATCTTTTTCTTCACCTCCGATGGGCGCGTGGACTTCCGGGAGCTGGTGAAGGATCTGGCGTCGGTGTTCCGCGCCCGCATCGAGCTGCGGCAGATCGGCGTGCGGGACGAGGCCAAGATGCTGGGCGGTCTGGGCATCTGCGGCCGGCCCTTCTGCTGCGCCTCCTTCCTGGAGGGGTTCATGCCCGTGTCCATTAAAATGGCCAAGACCCAGAACCTCAGCCTGAATCCCACCAAGATCTCCGGCACCTGCGGGCGGCTCATGTGCTGTCTGAAGTACGAGCAGGACGCCTACGAGGACGCGGTGAAGCGGATGCCGAAGAACGATTCCTTTGTCCTGACCCCCGACGGCCCCGGCAACGTGGTGTCGGTGGATCTGCTGCGCGAGACGGTGAAGGTGGCGCTCGACGGCGTGACCGGCGCGCCCAAGCTCTATCAGAACTGCGAGCTGAACGTGCTGCGCAACGGCAAGGGCTCCCGCGAGGGCATCGAGATCCCCGCCACCCGTCCCCTGCGCTATGTGAAGGAGGAGGAGATCCCCAGCGCCGAGAGCTTCCTCTATTCCGCCCTGATGGCGGACGCGCCCGCTGCCGCCGCTGCGGAGACGCCTGCGGCGGAGGAGAAGGAGGGCGAACGGCGGTCCCGCCGTCGCCGCGGCCGGGGTCGCGGCGGCAAGGGCGGCGACGCAGCCGGCCGGGAAGCGGCCGCGCCGCAGCCGGAGAAGGCGCCCGCTGCCGAGAAGAGCGCGGAAAAGAGCGGCGAAAAGCCCGCGCGCGCCCGCGGCGAACGGGGCGGGAAGCCCCAGGGCGACCGTCCGGCAAAGCCTCAGGGCGAAAAGGCAGC
>CAYPWQ010000094.1:0-4339 GCA_964414495.1 uncultured Oscillospiraceae bacterium | reverse complement strand
CCACCAGATCGCCGCTGTGACTGAGGCTCAGGCAGCAGCCCTCCGCCGTGAGCTGTCCGCTGGGGCGGCGGCGCAGCGCCGTCTGCTCCGGCGGAATACCCAGAAACTCCGCCGCCGCGCAGCGGGCCAGATGCAGCCCCGCCAGACGCTGCCGACGGCGCAGGGGATGGGCCGTGCCCGCCACGCGGGCGCGCTCCTCGATGCTCAGCGCATCGAGCCAGCGGCGCTCCTCCGCCGCGTCCACGGCGGAAAGGTACAGAAAATGGAGCTCTGTCACGGTCGTATCCCCCCTCTCTTTCCTTCGATTGTAGCATGGCGGCGGCGCGGACGCAATCTTTTCCCCGCCGCCGTATTGACACCGCCGCGGCGGACATGCTACGATCAGGCAGAAATCCACAGGAGCCGCGCCTGCGCGCCGTCTCCTGACGCAGAAACGGAGAAACAGCATGATAAAACTGGAGCTGGAGCTGAACGGACTGGATTACGAGGCGCTGTGCGAGCGGCTGCTCCCGCTGGTGGGTGACCGGCTGGAGAGTCAGGCGCTGGGCCGTCTTCTTGGCAGCGGGGCCTCCGCTGCCATGGCGCGGGCGGCGCTCGGCATGATGCCGCAGGAGAAGAAGGATCGCATGGCCGCTGCCCTGATCAACGAGAATGCCGACCGCATCGCCGCCGCACTGGAGAGCGCCGCCGGGAAAAACGGCGTCGCCTGCCGGGTGCAGGGCGTGGGCGCGAAAACGGAGGACTGAGATGCAGATTTCCTGCGCCCCCATGGAGGGGCTCACCGGGCGGGTGTTCCGCGCCGCCATAACCCGGCATTTTCCGGGGGAGCTGCGCTTTTATTCCCCCTTCATCTCCCCCACCAGCAGCCCCGATCTCCGCTCGAAGGAAATGAGCGACGTGCAGCCGGATGAAAACCGCGGGCAGACGCTGATCCCCCAGATCCTCTCGAACCACGCGGAGGAATTTCTCTTCACGGCGGAAAAGCTCCGCCGCCTCGGCTACAGCGAGGTGAATCTGAATCTGGGCTGCCCGTCGGGCACGGTAACAGCCCGGGGACGGGGCTCCGGCTTCCTCCGGAGGAAGGAGGAGCTGCAGCGCTTCCTCGACGGCATCTTTGCCGCCTGCCCTCTTCACATCTCCATCAAGACCCGGGTGGGCTATGCGGAGGAGGACGAGTTCCCCGCGCTGGTGGAGCTCTATAACCAGTACCCCGTGCAGGAGCTCATCGTCCATCCCCGGGTACGGGAGGATTTTTACAAGGGCCGGGTGCGGCTGGAGGCCTTTGCCCACGCCATGGCCAATGCGAAGGCGCCCCTCTGCTATAACGGCGATCTCTTCACCCCCGGCGACCTGGCCGCCCTGCAAACGCGCTTCCCCGCCCTGGACCGGGTGATGCTGGGCCGGGGCCTGGTGGCGAATCCCGCTCTCGCACGGACGCTGGCGGGCGGCGCAGCGCTGACGAAGGAGGAGCTGTACGCATTTCAGCAGAGTCTCATCGATGGCTTCCGCGCCCTGGGCTGGAGCGACCGGGTCATCATCTGCCACATGAAGGAATACTGGCACTACATGACCGCCCTCTTCCCCGACACGGCAAAATACCGCAAGCGCATCGGCAAGGCCCAGGACATGGCCGCCTACCGCACAGCGGTGGAGAGCCTGTTCCGGGAGCAGGAGCTGCGGGAGGACTTCGGCTATCGAAACTGAGCTTTTTTGACGCGGCCTGAACGTCCCGCGCTTGACAAGGGCCCACCGCGGCGCTATCATAAAGTTAACCTACATGCGGTTTTTTCGGCCGCGGATCTCGGAAAGGGGGCGCTGCCATGCCGTCGGCAGAGGAATTGCTGACACGGGAGCTGGATCGGCTCACGGCGCGGCAGGAGGCACTGCGGCAGGAGCTGAAGGAGCTGCCGCAGGACTATGTCTCCCGCAAGGAGATCAAGGGACACAGCTATTTCTATTTGCAGCACCGGGAGGGGCAGAGCATCAAAAGCCAGCTCATCAAGCAGGGGATGCTGGAGCCCATTCTGGAAAAGCAGCAGAGAAAAAAGCAGCTCAAGCAGGAGCTGCGCGAGCTCCAGCAGGAGCGGAGGCAGCTCACGAAGCTGCTGAAAAAGGAACAGCGCCGCCCGCTCTTCGGCGCAGTGAAGCAGAAAACCGTCTGAAGAGCGCCCCGGCAGCCGCCCCGCGGCCTGTTCCCGACGCCGGTGTGAAATACTGTTTGTGAGGATTCCCAATATGGTTGGCTTTTACAATTACACGGTCATCCTGACCTATCTGAGCCTTGTCTCTTCCGTGACGGGCATGACCTTTGCCATGAGCGGGCAGATCGACACGGCGCTGGGCTGCCTGCTGTTCTCCGGGCTCTGCGACTGCTTCGACGGCAAGGTGGCCCGGACGCGGCAGCGCACGGAGGAGGAAAAGCGCTTCGGCATCCAGATCGACTCGCTCTGCGACGTGGTGTGCTTCGGCGTGGTCCCCGCCGTCATCGGCCACGCCATCGGCATGGCCCATCCGGTGCAGGTGGCGGTGCTGGCGCTGTACGTGCTGGCAGGCGTGATCCGTCTCGCCTATTTCAACGTCACCGAGGAGACCCGGCAGAGCAGGACCGACCGCGTGCGGGAGAATTATGTGGGTCTGCCTATCACCGCCTCGTCGCTGCTGGTTCCGCTGGTGTTCCTGCTGGAGCGCTTTTTCAGCGCCGGGGGCTTCCTCTGGTTCTTCACCGCCTTTCTCGCGGCGCTGGGGCTGTCCTTCATCCTGCCCATCCGGGTCATCAAACCCCATGGCAAGGGCATTTACGCCCTGCTTGGCATCGGTATCGTGATCTTTCTCTGCGTGCTGCTGCTCCGCTGACGGCGGAGGCGGCACGCAGTGCGCATGACAAAGGAGGCGCATGGTTTTATGACAGCATCGCAGCGGCGAAGCGCCATCTGTCTCGCGCTGGAGGAGGCGGAGCAGCCCCTCAGCGCCACCGCGCTGGCGCAGCAGTTTTCCGTCACCCGCCAGGTGGTGGTGGGCGACATCGCCCTGCTCCGTGCCGCTGGGCACGACATCTCTGCCACGCCCCGGGGCTATCTGATGCAGCGGCCGCAGACGGGGCTCACACGCCGCATCGCCTGCCGGCACAGCGCCGCGGAAACGGCGGAGGAGCTGTTCGCCATGGTGGACTGCGGCTGCACGGTGCAGGATGTGATCGTGGAGCACCCGGTGTACGGCCAGCTCACCGCCCCGCTGCAGCTGAGCTGCCGCTATGATGTGGAGCAGTATCTCGCCCGCATGGGCGCGGCGGAGGCCCGTCCCCTCTCCGCCCTGACGGAGGGCGTGCATCTGCACACCGTCCTTGCCCCGGACGAGGCGCATCTGGCGCAGCTGCGCGGCAGTCTCGCCCGCTTGGGCATTCTGCTGGAAGAGAAGGATTGACAAAAGGATTTTGGCCGCTATAATGGTATAGGCACGTGTCAAGACACCTGCCTATACCATTTGTTTTTTCAGGAGGCCATCCCATGACAAAGCTGAAAGCCTTTTTCCGGCGCAAGGACGTGGTCATCTCCGGCCGGCGCTATGGCATCGACGCCATGAGCGCCATGGCGCAGGGTCTGTTCTGCACTCTTCTGGTGGGCACCATTCTCAATACCCTCGGCACCCAGCTCCACATCGGATTTCTGGAGGAGGTGCTCGTTACCATTGGCAAAGACGAGGCCGCGGTGAACTACCGCATGGGCGACCTGGCCTCGGCCATGGTGGGTCCTGCCATGGCTGCCGCCATCGGCTATGCGCTGAAGGCCCCGGCCATGGTGCTGTTCTCGCTGATCCCGGTGGGCTTTGCCACCAATGCTCTCGGCGGTGCAGGCGGCCCGCTCGCGGTGCTGTTCGTGGCCATTTTCGCCGCCGAATGCGGCAAGCTGGTGTCCAAGGAGACGAAGATCGACCTGCTGGTGACGCCGGTGACGACCATCCTCGCGGGCGTGGGCTGCGCCGCGCTGGTGGCCGCACCCATCGGCAGGGCGGCCAGCGCCGTGGGGCAGATCATCATGTGGGCAACCGAGCAGGAACCCTTCCTCATGGGCATGGTGGTGTCCGTGGTGGTGGGCGTGGCACTGACGCTGCCCATCTCCTCCGCCGCCATCTGCCAGTCCTTTGGTCTGGTGGGGCTTGCGGGCGGCGCGGCGGTGGCGGGCTGCTGTGCGCAGATGGTGGGCTTCGCCGTCATGAGCTTCCGGGAGAACCGCTGGGGCGGTCTGGTGTCCCAGGGTCTCGGCACGTCTATGCTGCAGATGAGCAACATCCTGCGCAATCCCCGCATCTGGATCCCGCCCACGCTGGCCTCCGCCATCACGGG
>CAYPWQ010000093.1:0-4361 GCA_964414495.1 uncultured Oscillospiraceae bacterium | reverse complement strand
CTGCGCCGCCGCCCGGATGCGCTCCGGCGTGGCGCTCTCCAGCTCGCGGAGATAATCCTCCACCAGACGGTCCTCGCCGCTGACGCTCTCGCCCAGGGTGAAATCCTCCAGCCGGCGCTGGGAATCCGCATAGGTGCGGAAGGCGCTGCGCACGGTGCTGCGCGCGCCGGGAAGCTCCCAGTCCTCCAGCTCGAAGCGCTGCACGGCCTCGAGCTGAGCCATGATCTCGTCATAGGCCCGCTGGAAATTCCGGAACTCAACGCCCGAGGACACGGTGACGAGCCCCTTGCTGCGGTGATAGCCGGAGGATGCATAGTAGCAGAGAGAGAGCTTCTCTCGCACGTTCATAAAGAGCTTGGAGTTGGAGGAGCCGCCGAAGAGGGTGTTGGCCAGGATCATGGCGGGCACATCCTCCGCCGTGCAGGAAAATCCCATGGCGAGCTTCCCCTGGGTCACGTCCATCTGCTCGTTCACCCGCAGCACCTCGCTGCGGCAGACATGGGGCAGCACGGGGGGCAGGGTCAGCAGCGCTGTCCGCGGCAGACCGCGCAGGGCATGGCGCAGCACCCGCTCCACCTGCTCCAGCGGCGCGCCGCCGCAGTAAAACAGCTCCAGCGGGGCCGTGGCCAGGATCTCCTGCCAGCGGGCAAAGAGGCGCTCCGTCGTGATGGCCTCCACCGCCTCCTCCTCGCGGCTGAGACCGTAAGGCTCGCCCGCGCAGAGCTCCTGCATCAGACGGTAGTCCGCCCACTCCCGCTTGTCGTTGATGCGGCTGCGGATGGAGTCGATGAGGTTGTCCTTTTCCTGGCGCACATAGTCGGCGCGGAAGACGCCGCCCTCCAGCGCCGGACGCAGCAGCAGATCCCCCAGGATCTCCGCCGTGCTCTCCAGCAGCGCCCCGCCGCCGGGGACGAAGGCATCGTTGATGCAGCTCGCGGCAAAGCCCACGCAGCAGCGCTCGGACTTGCGGCGGAACACCGGCGTCACCTGCGCGCCGTACAGCAGATCCAGCGCCTCGCTGAGCTGCTTCATGTCTGGATGGCGCTCGCTGCCCCGGCGCAGCACCGAGCCCAGCAGGGAATCCATCTCCAGCGTTTCCTTTTTCAGCGGCAGCACGAAGTTGGCGCTGAGCATATCGGTCTTGAATTTCCCCGAGGGGAGATAGCTCAGCCGCACGCCCTGCCCCAGCTGCCTGCGGATCAGTTCCATATGGTTCTCCTTTTTTGCAGAATTTCTCATATTAAAATGTATTATACGCCGCTCCCGCCGTATTTTCCACCGCTATTTTGACGGGCAGCCCCTCTTTTTCGCATTTTCCATGACGGCGCAAAAATTTCCGTGTTTTTTGCCAGATTTCTTATTGACTTTTCGGCGTTTTTCCTGTAAGATAGTTGTCGTTGTAAAGCTCTTCTGCTTTACAACTGAGCAAAAAAGGAGGCGCAGCCATGAAAAATCAGACCTATCGCATGACCCTGCTCTATGATTTTTTCGGCGAGCTCCTGACAGACCGGCAGAAGGAATTCTACGATCTGTATTATAACAACGACCTCTCCCTCTCCGAGATCGCGGAAAACTTCGGCATCTCCCGTCAGGGCGTGCGCGACGTGATCGTCCGCGCCGAGGGCATCCTCACCGAGATGGAGGACAAGACCGGTCTTGTGAAGCGCTTTCTCCACATGCGCGAGCACCTCGAGCAGATCGAGGCCGCCGCAGGCGAGATCAGACAGATCAACTACCGGCAGTACGAGAATCCCCGCATCGGCGACCTGGCCGAGCAGATCATCGCCGCTGCCGAGCTGCTGAAGGAATAAGAACATGGCATTTGAAGGACTTTCCGAAAAACTCAACGCCACATTCAAGCGGATGCGCGGCAAGGGCCGCCTGACGGAAGCCGATGTGAAGGAGGGCCTGCGCGAGGTGCGCATGGCGCTGCTGGAGGCCGACGTCAGCTTCAAGGTGGTGAAGGAATTCATCGCCCGCGTCACCGAGCGCGCCACCGGCGCCGACGTGCTGGAGAGCCTGACCCCCGCCCAGCAGATCGTAAAGATCGTGAACGAGGAGCTGATCGCCCTCATGGGCGGCAGCGACGCCAAGCTGAATCTGGCCCCCCATCCCCCCACGGTGGTGATGATGGTGGGTCTGCAGGGCGCAGGCAAGACCACCAACGTCGCCAAGCTCGCGGGCTTCATGCGCCGGCAGTATGGCAAGCGTCCCCTGCTGGTGGCCTGCGACGTGTACCGTCCCGCCGCCATCACCCAGCTGCAGGTGGTGGGCAAGCAGCTGGACATCCCCGTTTTCGAAATGGGTCAGGGCGACCCCGTGAAGATCGCGCAGGAGGCCGTCCGCTACGCCAAGGATCACGGCCACGATCTGGTCTTCCTCGATACCGCCGGCCGCCTCCACATCGACGAGGCGCTGATGGACGAGCTGCGGAACGTGAAGTCCGCCGTCCATCCCAACGAGATCCTGCTGGTGGTGGACGCCATGACCGGTCAGGATGCCGTCAACGCCGCCTCCGCCTTTGACGAGGCGCTCGGCATCGACGGCGTGGTGCTGACGAAGCTGGACGGCGACGCCCGCGGCGGCGCGGCCCTCTCCATCAAGGCCACCACCGGCAAGCCCATCAAGTTCATCGGCACCGGCGAAAAGCTGGACATGCTGGAGGTGTTCCACCCCGACCGCATGGCCTCCCGCATCCTCGGCATGGGCGACGTGCTCTCCTTCATCGAAAAGGCGGAGCAGACGCTGGACGAGGAAAAGGCCCGGAAGCTGGAGGAAAAGCTCCGCAAGAACCGCTTCGATCTGGAGGATTATCTGGACCAGCTGCGGCAGCTGCTGAGCATGGGCGACCTGAGCCAGCTGGCGGGCATGATGCCCGGTCAGATGGGCCGTCAGCTCCAGAACACGGAGATCGACGAAAAGCAGTTCCGCCGCATGGAGGCGGTCATCACCTCCATGACGCCGAAGGAGCGCCGCAATCCCCAGCTGCTGAACGCCAGCCGGAAAAAGCGCATCGCCGCCGGCTGCGGACAGGAGGTCTCCGACGTGAACCGCCTGCTGAAGCAGTACGAAATGATCCAGCAGCTCATGGGCCAGATGTCCAAGGGGCGCTTCCCCGGTATGCCGGGCGGCCGCAAAATGGGCGGCATGGCCGGCTTTGGCCGCAAAAAGCGCCTGAAATAACCGTCAATAAGTGCAAACGCGCATTTATTTATAACAAACATTTTAAAAATAAAACTTTTGGAGGAAAAGAAACATGGTTAAGATCAGACTGAGAAGAATGGGCGCCAAGAAGTCCCCCTTCTACCGCGTTGTCGTTGCTGACTCCCGCTATCCCCGCGACGGCCGCTTCATCGAGGAGATCGGCAGCTACAATCCCTGCGTCTCTCCCGCCGAGGTGAAGATCGACGCTGACCGCGCCCGCGAGTGGATCAAGTCCGGCGCTCAGCCCACCGACACCGTCCGCGCCCTGCTGAAGAAGGTCGACGTTCTTTAATCGCGAAGGAGCAGCTCAATGAAAGACTTGCTTCTCTACATCGCACGGAACCTGGTAGAGAACCCTGACGCCGTCACCGTTACCGAGGTTCCCGGCGAGCAGGAGCTGACGCTGGAGCTGCGGGTGGCCCCCGAGGACATGGGCAAGGTCATCGGCCGCCAGGGCCGCATCGCGAAGGAGATCCGGACTCTCGTCCGCTCCTATGCCCAGCGAACCGGCGTCAAGGTTTCCGTGGATATCGTAGACTGAATGAAAAAGCGCTTCCGCCTGCGGCGGGGGCGCTTTTTTCCCTGCCCCTCTTCCCCGCCGCCCTGACCGGCGGCAGAACGCCTCCGGCGCGAAAAAGGGGTGCCAAAGGGAGAAAGGTGGGGCATGACGGAGTATGAGAGAATATGACCGCCGCCCGCCGAGGGGCGGCTGCTGCAAAGGAGAACTGCTATGCGCATGGAACTGATCGAGGTGGGCCAGATCGTGAACACCCACGGTGTCCGGGGCGAGATGAAGCTGCATCCCGTGGGGGGCTTCACGCCGGAATTCATCGCCCGCTTCAAAACGCTGTATATCGACGGTCTGCCCATAGAGACCGTGAGCCGGAGAGTCCACGACACGGTGGTGCTGGTGACCTTTCCCGGCGTGACGGATATGGACGCGGCGCTGCGGTACAAGGGGAAGTTCGTCTCCATCCGCCGGGGCGACGCCAAGCTGAAAAAGGGCGAATTCTTCGACGCGGAGCTTATCGGCACGCGGGTGCTGCGCTACCCCCTGCGGCAGGAGGTGGGCGTGCTGACCGAGGTGCTGACCTATCCCGCCCACAAGCTCTATCAGGTGGAAAACGAAAAGACCGGCAAAAAGTACCTCATCCCTG
>CAYPWQ010000092.1:0-4365 GCA_964414495.1 uncultured Oscillospiraceae bacterium | reverse complement strand
CGGGCCAGCAGCAGCTGGGGCTCCCGCGCGCCCGCGGCCACGCGGCGCTTTGCCTCGCTGTTGGTGGAGTCGATGCAGTCGAATACCGTCACCGGCAGGGCGCAGCCCCGCTGCCCCAGCGCCTGCGCCAGACCTTCCGCCGTCAGCTCCTGCTGTCCGCTCATGCTGCGATCCCTCCCTGCTCAGAATTTTTTCTTATGATTTTCGATTTTACCATAGTTTTCGTGTATACACAAGAGGGCTTCCCCAAAATTTTGACAAACTTTTGGGATTATTTCCGGTTTATTCATGGTTTTTTCAAAAATGTCTGCTATGATAGAGTTAGTACAAAGGAAGGATGGTGAGCGCCGCTTGAACGCAGCCTTTTTTCTGACCCCGAAATCCGACGTCGCCCATCTCTACGCCGACAGCACCCTTCGGCAGGGCATGGAAAAGATGCGCAGCTCCGGCTTTTCCGCCATTCCCGTCATCCGGCGGGACGGCGTTTATGTAGGGACCCTGCGGGAGGGCGATCTGCTCTGGCACCTGATCGGCGAGGGCTATGAGCTGACGGCTCACACCCTGCGGGATCTGGAGAGCACCCGGATCGAGACCATTCTGAAGCCCGGTCTCTTCCCCGCTGCCCGCATCACCGCGCCCATGACAGAGATCGTGGACATGGCCATGCAGCAGAACTTTGTGCCCATCGTGGACGACGACGGCCGCTTCATCGGCATCGTCACCCGCATGCACGTGATGAAGTACCTGACTCAGGATCGGGTGAAGACCGACGCCTGAAGCAATGACGACCGCCCGCGCTGCCAAGCGTCGGGCGGTTTTTTGTGCCCTCAGTCCTGCGGCAGACGGAACAGCGTCCAGGGCCACTCTGCCGGCGGCAGGGACTGCGCCGTCACCGTTTCCCGGCGGAAGGGATGGGAAAAGGACAGACGATGGGCCCAGAGCGCCATGTGGGGCGCGTCCTCCCGGCTGCCATAGCGCCGGTCGCCCACCAGCGGCAGGGCGCGGGAGGCGAACTGCACCCGGATCTGATGGGTGCGGCCGGTGTGGAGCCGGACGGCCAGCAGCGAATACTGCCTGTCCGCCGCCTCCGCCGTTTCCAGCACGCGGTAGCTGAGCTCTGCCTCCCGCACGCCGCGGCGCATCCGCGTCACCACGAAGCTGCGGTTCTTCGCCGCGTCGCGGAACAGCAGATCCCGCAGCGTCCCGCTCTCCTCTGCGGGCCGCCCCGGTATCACGGCCAGATATTCCTTTTCCATGCCGCGCTCCGCCGCGAGAGCCGAGAGCTTTGCCGCCGCATCCCTTGTCCGGGCATAGACCATGCAGCCTCCGGTCTCCCGATCCAGCCGATGCACGGGATAGATCTCGCCCCCCAGCTGCCCAACGAGCTGCCGGGGCAGGGCATTCTCGCCCTCACCCTCCGA
Organism: uncultured Oscillospiraceae bacterium; assembly: GCA_964414495.1. Lineage (GTDB taxonomy): Bacteria > Bacillota > Clostridia > Oscillospirales > Oscillospiraceae > RGIG5472. Next base: position 2,944 of record CAYPWQ010000092.1, on the reverse strand, counting down.
GAGAAGGCCGAAGGGCTTGATACAGAGCAGGAAGTCCTTTTCCTGCCGCAGAATGTGGATCATGTGGCCTCCTCCCGGCGGCCAGCGCCGCCGATCTTCTCCGCAGAGCGGGCTCAGAACAGGTCGTTCGGGTATTCTCCGCTGTAAAAGATCAGCAGGGTGCCCGCGCGGACGGAGATCTCCGCCGCCGCGCCCGTCAGGGCGTTGCTGACGCCGAGGGCGCAGTCTCCCGCAAGGTCTGCGCCGTCGAGGGCGTATTTCAGTCCCGTCTCCGTGATGCCGCAGACCGCGCCGCCAAAGGGGAACACGGACACATCGCCCCTTTGCCCCGCGGGAAAGCGCAGCGCGCCGTTATGGATGGCGGTGACGACCTGCCCCTCCCCCACCAGCCAGCAGCGGGCTCCCCGGCGGGCCAGCGAGGCCGCCAGGGCGAAATTGGCAAAGCTGTGATCCATGCGGCTGCCGCCCAGCGCGCCAAAGAGCACAAAGCGGCGATAGCCCCGCGCATAGGCCAGCTCCGCCGCGTGGGCGGTGTCGGTGTCGTCCTTTTCCACCGCGAGGCGCACCACATTCTCCCCCTCCGGCACAGCGCCGAGGGAGTCGAAATCCCCCACCACCAGATCGGGGGACAGCCCCGCAGCGCGGCAGACGGTCAGGCCGCCGTCCGCCGCCATGAGCAGATCGTTCTCCCCCCGGTGCAGGGGCGGCAGCTGCGTGGGCGCGGCGCCCACGATGAAGCAGGTGGGCTGAGCATGTGACATGGGACGATCCCTCCTGAATGCGGGCAGCACCCGCGCAATTTGCTCTATTATACCGCCTTTTTCCCGCTTTGCAAAGAGCGCATTTCCATTGGAAGGCACAGCGCGCCGCAAAAAGAAAAAGCGCCGCCCCCGCCCCATGGCGGAGACGGCGCAAAACGGCGCTCATTTCTGTTTGTTCTCCTCCCGCAGAAGACCGCAGGTGACGCCGCAGATCAATAGATACGCAACGCCCGCCACCAGCAGCTCATCCCCCACATCGAACGGGGATCTGAAAAACAGCCAGCCATACTCCCGCACCAGCGCCAGCACGGGGAACAGGGCGGCGAACCAGATGAAGAGACGATAGAATTTCCGGCGACAGGCCTGCGCTTCGGCATCCGCGCCGCCGCTGCGGCGGAAGCTCACCTCGAAGCCCCCCGCGATGGCCACATGGAGCATCAGACCCATCAGCACCACGACATTCCTTTGCAGCACGGCGAAGCCCAGAAAGCCCACCAGCGCCGCCAGCGCGGCCAGGGCCATGAGCAGCGCCAGCACCGCCGCGCGGTTGTTCCGCTTCTGCTCCTCCGTCAGCGCCGGCTTTGCGGCGGGGGACGCGTGCTGATCGCTCTCCCACTCGTCCCGCAGCAGATAGTCCGCGGAGACGGCGAAGAGGCGGCTGAGGGTCAGCAGATTCGGCGCGTCGGGCATGGCGGTACCCAGCTCCCAGCGGGAGATGGCCTGACGGGAGACCTGCAATTTCTCTGCCAGCTCCTCCTGGCTGAGACCCGCCTGACGGCGCAGGCGCAGCAGCTTTTCTGAAAAGGTCATGATGATCGTTCCTCCTTGCTTTTGATGGCCCCAGCATAGCAGACGCAGCGGCGCAGCACCACCGCACGGGCGCGGCAACCGCGCAACCAAATGTAACATTCCCCGGTTTTTGTGTGGAATGGGGGAAAAGCGGCCATTCGTGCGCCGTGTTCTTTTTCTCAGGATACCACGGCGCATCCGGGGCGTCAATCACCGACGCAGACGCTCTCCCCTCGCAAAGCAGCGCAGCCCCGGCCATTGACCGGGGCTGCGTTTCCATATCGAGTCGTGCGGGCTCACCGCGCTGCCAGCTCTTCTCCGGCGGGCAGGAGCACCTGCTGCGCGATGCGTTCGGCGGCGGGGACGGCGAAATCATCGCCCCGGCAGAGCAGCTGCTGCCGCAGGCGCTCGGGATGGAGCAGACAGTCCCGCGCCAGCGCGGGCAGGGCCTGGTTGCTCTCTGCGCCCAGGGCGAAGCCCCGGGGAAGCAGGAACTCCCGGTTCCGCCCCTCGCAGCCGCCCACCGCGTCCACATACAGCAGCGGCACGCCCTTGGCCAGCGCCTCCGCCGTGCTGAGTCCGCCGGACTTGGTGAGGAACAGATCCGCCGCATCCAGATAGAGGGACATCTCCTCCGTATAGCGCACCACGCGGGTGCGGGGCAGGGCGCGGCGCATCAGCTCCGCCGCCAGCGCCTCATTGGTGCCGCAGACCACCGTCAGAAAGTCCCCCTCCGGCAGCGTCCGGGCCAGTCCCTCCGCCAGATCGCTCATGGGGCCGCAGCCCATGGAGCCGCAGCAGAGCAGCGCCATCTGCCCCTCCTCCGACAGACCCAGTCGGCGGCGGGCCTCGCCGCGGTCGATGCGGCTATAAAAGCAGCTGCGGACGGGGATGCCCACCGGGAACAGCTTTTCCTCCGGCACGCCGCAGGCCGCGAACTCCGGCCGCAGGGCCTCGTGAGGGATGAACCAGCCGTCCATGTCCAGATCGCCCACGCCGGGAGAGCAGGTGTAGTCCGTTGCCAGAAAATAGAGCCGCGGGGTCGTTCCGCCCCGGCGGCGCAGACAGGTCATCATGGTGGCGGCAAAGACATGGACGGAGATCACCGCGTCGTACTGCCCCTGCGCCAGATACGCCCGCAGAGCCGTCGTGTCATGGAACACCTGACGGAACAGGCGGCGGCTGGGGTGCCGCTCCTCCATGCGATAGGTGGCGGCAAAGGCCCGGGGCGCCTTGCGATAGGCCAGCACATGGGAGGCGGAGAGGAACTGGCTGAACCGGGGCGAGAGAAATTGCAGCGCGTCCGCCACGTCGCAGTCCGCGCCCCGGCAGCACAGCGCCTCCCGAATGGCCGCGGCGGCAGAATTGTGTCCCCCTCCGGTGTTAGCGGAGAG
>CAYPWQ010000091.1:0-4457 GCA_964414495.1 uncultured Oscillospiraceae bacterium | reverse complement strand
GTGTTCCCCGTCACGCTGTTCCCCTTCTCTCTTGATCCTTCTCATTCTTACGCGGTCTGCCGCCGCGCTCAATCTTCCGCGCCGAGCATCCGGCGCTCCTGCGCCGTCAGCTCCCGCCACTGCCCAGCCGGGAGCCGGCCCAGCTTCACGCCGTGCTCCTCCACCCGGCGTAGGCGCTTTACGCTGAGACCCGCTGCCGCGCACATGCGCCGCACCTGGCGGTTCTTCCCCTCGTGGATGGTGATGGCGATGATGCCGCCGCCATCCTCCTGCCGAAGCAGGCGCACCTTCGCAGGGGCGATGGGCTCCCCCTCCAGCGTCCGCATGGCGCGGAGCTGTTCCACGCCCGCCGTGAGCTCCCCCGTGACCCGCACCTCGTAGCGCTTTTCCGCTTCGAAGCGGGGGTGAAGCAGGCGCTGGGTCAGGGCGCCGTCGTTGGTGAACAGCAGCAGCCCCTCGGAGTCCATATCCAGCCGCCCCACGGGATAGACCCGGGTGCCGCAGTCTGCCACCAACTCTGCCGCCGTGGGCCGTCCCTTCTCATCCGAGAGGGTGGTCACATAGCCCCTGGGCTTGTTCAGCATGAGATAGCGCTTCTCTTCTGTCAAGCTGATGTGCTTTCCATCTATCGTGATCTCGTTGATCTCTGCATCCGCCCGGTCGCCCAGCTTTGCCGGTGCGCCGTCGATGCGGACGCGGCCCGCCGCGATCAGCTCCTCCGCCGCGCGGCGGGAGCAAAAGCCGGAGGCTGCGATCAGTTTCTGCACCCGTTCCATCAAAGCAAGTCCCTCAGTCTCTCCCAAAGGCGGGCAAGGCCCGTCGTTTTCTCCTCTGCCCCGTCTGCGGGCAGCAGCGTTTCCTCCGCCGCCTGCCGCGGCAGGGCAAAGCCATAGTCATACAGCGCCGCATGATCCGCCCAGTCGTTCCCGTCGCAGAGCGTCACGGCGATCAGGCGCACGCCCCCGCGCTCCGCGCAGCTCACGAGCGTCCTTCCCGCGGCCCGGGTATAGCCGGTCTTGACCCCCACGCAGCCCTCCACCTGAGTGAGAAGCTTATTGTGGTTCGTCAGCGTCCGGCCCGCCAGCTGCATCTCCCGCGTGGAGACGATGCGGGCAAAGACGGGCTCGTCCATGGCGGCGGCCGCAAGGTGCGCCATGTCGCAGGCGCTGGCCAGATGCCCGTCGCCGTCGAGGCCGCTGGGATTCTCGAAATGGGAGTCCGTCATCTCCAGCTCGGCAGCCAGCTCGTTCATCCAGCGCACAAAACGCTCCCGGCTGCCGCAGTGGGCCGCGAGAGCCTCCGCCGCGTCGTTGCCGCTGGCCAGCAGCAGACCGCACAGCAGCTCCTCCACCGTGAGCCGCTCCCCCGCGCGCAGATACATGGAGGAGCCCTCCGTCTCGGCGGCGGCGCGGGAAACGGTCACGATCTCGCTGAGATCATAGTGCCGCAGCGCCGTCAGGGCGGTGAGGATCTTGGTGGTGCTGGCAATGCGCATCGGCGCATGGGCGTTGTGTTCATAGAGCAGCGCGCCGCTCTCCGCGTCCAGCAGCACCGCGGCAGAGGCCGAGGTCGTGACGGCCTTTGCCGTCATCGGACGCAGCAGAAGCGCCATCAGCGCCAGAACCGCCGCTCTTCGTTTGAAAAGTCCCACAGGGCATCCCTCTTTTCGGACAGGATGCCCTCAGTATGCCCGGAAAAGCGGCGGTCAGATCACCGGCTCGTCCTTCTTTTTCGTAACAATGTTTTCCACCTTTTCCACCACCGTGGGCACCATCTCCAGCACGCGGTCCACCGTGTGGATGGCGGGCACCGCCACGGGCATAATGCGGACAGAGCCGTCCTTCACCACCAGGAAGGACACGGGATCCACCCGCACGCCCGCACCGCCGCCGCCGGCAAAATGATTGCCCGCGCCGTATTCCGTGCCGCCGGAGCCGAGGCCGATACTGACCCGGGAGACGGGGATCAGGGTGATCCCGTCCGCCGTAACGATGGGCTCGCCCACGATGGCGTTCTGATCCACCATTTCGCGCACCTTGCCGATCATGGTATCCATCACTTCGCTGAGACCGTGCTTATTCTCCATAGTGTTCCCCTTTCCCGTCTGTGGTCGGTTCCATATGTTGTTCCGCTGCGGTCGGTTCCGCAGCTTCCGCCGGCGCAGTCTGCGGCATGTCAGCCGGCTGCGCGGCAGTTGTCGTCTTTTTCGCGGCGCGCAGAAGGCGCAGCCATTTCAGCAGCGGCGGCAGCAGCGCCAGTGAGATCCGTGCCATGCTGCCGATGCGGAAGCACATGCCCACCTCGCCCTGACAGCGAGTGACGCCGCCATCGAAGTCCGCGTCCAGCCGGATATGCGGATCCGGAATGCGAAGCAGCAGCTCTGCCTGCGGCATCACCGTCCAGAGCAGCGCCTGGGCATAGCCGTAGCTCTGCCCCACCGCCGCGGGATCGTCGCCGCCGATGACGAGGTCCAGCCGCAGCGGGTCGATGCGGATGGCGCGCCGCGTGCGGCCCAGCGCCTTTTTCAGCGCCGGGAGCAGCAGCTCTGCCCCGCTCTTCCATTCGTTCCAGCCGAGCTTTGGCCTGTCGGCGGACTTGTCTGCCGCCGGCGGCTGCTTCGGCACCGGTTTTTCCTTTGCAGGCCGCTGCTTCTTTTTGCGCGGCAGCAGACGGAAGCGGAACAGGCCCACGCGCAGCGTGACCCTTGTTTCGTCCCCGCCGAAGGCGGCCTCCACGCCCACGCGCAGCGCCAGCAGCAACAGCAGCAGCGCCAGCAAAACGCCCAGGATCTTCCAGAAAAGCATATCCGCCGCCTCCTTTCCCCCTGTGGGGACACGTTACCGCTGCGCTTCCTCCGGCAGGATCAGCTCGCCGTCCTCCGTCAGACGCAGCTGGCCGTCCGCCTCCAGTCCCGGCATTTCCGGCAGCTCCTCCAGCGAGGAGAGGTGGAAGGCCCGGAGAAAATTCTTCGTGGTACGATAGAGCCGGGGACGGCCCGGCACCTGTAAATGCCCGCACTCCTCGATGAGCTTGCGCTCCAGCAGCATGCTCATGGTATAGGAGCTGTCCACGCCGCGCACCTGATCCACATACGCCCTTGTGGTGGGCTGGAAGTAGGCAATGACCGTCAGCACCTCCAGCGCAGGCTGCGAGAGCTTGGCCGTCTTGCGCACCTCAAAGGCGCGGCGGATGATGTCAGCGTATTCCGGCGCGGAGCAGAGCTGGAAGCTGTCCTCCATGCGGATGAGGCGGATGCCCCGGCGCTCATAGGCGTACTGATCCTCCAGGCTCTTCAGCAGCTGCTCGGCGGTGTCCCGATCCAGCTCCAGCGCCAGAGCGATGCGATCCAGCTCCACCGGCTCGCCCGAGGCGAACAGGATCCCCTCCGCAGCGGAGCGCAGCTCCTTCATTTCCAGTGTTTCCATGCAAAACCTCACTTATCCGATCACAAATTCGTCCGGCGCGTCGGCGGCGCAGTCCACCGTGCAGTCCGTCTCGCCCCCGGCCAGACGGATCACGCTGGCGCGGCAGAGCTCCAGCACGGCGAGAAAGGTGGCCGCGATCTCGCTGCGGCTGCGGCTGCCGCGGAACAGCAGGCGGAAGCGGGTCATGCCGGACTGCTTCAGCTGCCGCAGGATCTCCCCCGCTTTGTCGGAGACAGAGTAGGGCTCGTGCCCCACGATGGCGCTGAAGGCCTCTGCCTTCGGCGGGGCAGCGCGCTCGCCGCGATCCATGATGGCGGCCAGAGCCAGCACCAGATCCGACCGCTCGTGGTCATATTCATAGACCTTGCCCCGGCGCACCGGCTCCGGGCCGCGGGTCATGACATTTCTGCCGAATTCACCCATGGGCTCCAGCCGCGCGGCCAGAGTCTTGACCTTCAGATAGGCGTCCTTCGCCTTCCGCTCCTCCAGCGACTGGATCAGGGCGTCCATCTCGCTCTGCGCCTCCTCATCCTCGATGGAGAGGAGCATCCGGGTCTTGATGAACATGAGATGGGCCGCCATGGTGACAAATTCGCTGGCGATCTCCAGATCCAGGTGCTTGCGCTCCTCCAGATAGGCCAGATACTGGTCCAGGATCAGGGCGATGGGGATATCCTGGATCTCGATCTTATTTTTGCCGAGCAGATAGAGGATCAGGTCCAGCGGGCCCTCGAAATCCTGCAGCTGCTCCTGCGCGTGCTCGTGGAGCACGCCCTCCAGTTTGAAAACGGGAACTTCCATCAAAAAACCTCAAAACGAAAAGATCAGGCCCGTCAGTCGGAAGAGCCAGAAAAATACGATCTCGATCAGGCGGGTCAGCGCATTGTCCCCCACGCCCAGCAGCACCAGCGCGAACACCAGCAGCATGCCGATGCGCTCATAGCGCATCCAGATGGCATACACACGATCCGGCAGCAGGGCGGCCAGCACCTTGGAGCCGTCCAGCGGCGGCAGGGGGATCAGATTGAACGC
>CAYPWQ010000090.1:0-4459 GCA_964414495.1 uncultured Oscillospiraceae bacterium | reverse complement strand
GGCGCGAGGCCGCGGCCTGTCCGAAGGCGCTCACCCCGGGGGCGACGACGGAGGAGCGGCATGCGCGGCAGGATGAGGCGGCCCAGCTGCGGGCGCTGCTGCATGAGCTGCCGGAGCCCTATCGTGAGGTGCTCCTCTGGCGGGTCTATGGAGAGCTGAGCTTCCGGGAGATCGGACAGCTCTTCCATAAAAACGAAAACTGGGCCTGCGTGACCTATCACCGGGCGCGGAACAAGCTCAGGGAACGATGGGAGGAGACGGAACATGAAACATGAGTGCGGCATCATCAGCGACCTGCTCCCCCTGTATGTGGAGGGCATGGTGAACGACGACACGGCGGATTTTGTCCGGGAGCATCTGGAGGGCTGTGAGCAGTGCCGCCGGAAATATGAGGAAATGATGACCGGTGGGGAACCGGCGCTGACGGAGGACATTCCTGCCCCGACCGACGAGGCCGCGTCCATGCGCAGCCTGAAAAAGCAGCTGAAGCTGCGCCAGCTCCGCGCCGTGGGCACAACTGTGCTGATTGTGCTGCTGCTGTTGATGCTGGTCGACATGATGCGGCCGGTGGTGCTCCAGTTCGGGCCGAGCGAGCTGTACTCCTATGAGGAGATGGAAGAGGCCGTCGCCCTGATCGACAAGGAATTCAACTCCTGGAAGGGCTGCCGCCTCTTTACCATCGACTACGCGGGGGATGAACTCTGCGAGAGGGAACTCGACTACTGCAACACCCTTGCGCCCGAGGGCGTGAGCTACGCGGACTGCATCGTGTTTTACATGGAGTTCCGCTCGCCCATTTTCGGTGGCGGCGCATGGAACGCCTGCCAGCGCTATCACTGGAGCTGGTATCTGGCCCGGACGGAGGGCGGCGCATGGGAGCTGCTGACCTGGGGCGCGCCGTAACGTCTGCGACAGACAAAGAGAAAACCGCCGCACGGCCCTGGCCGCGCGGCGGTTCGTTGTTTTTGGCGGGAGTTCAGTCCTGCACCTTGGGACGATAGATGATCTTGTTGACAGCGTAGATGGTGATGAAGGCCTCGCTGTCCGTTTTTTCGATAAAGCTCATGAGACGGGCGTACTCGCTCTTGTCCACGATGGTGATGATCTCCCGGCGGGGCTGGGAGTTGTAGGCACCCACGGCCTCGTAGAGTGTTGCGCCGCTGTGGAGCTCCTCGATGATGAAGCGGCGGATCTCCTCTTCCTTTTTCGAGAGGATGCAGACGCGCTTTTTGGCGTCGAAGCCGAAGATGAAGTGATCCAGCACGATGCCGTTGAGATAGGTGCCGAGGATGCCCAGGATCACGATCTTTTTGTCATAGACCAGCGCGGAGGAGACGGCGACGCACATGCCGGAGACGGACATGGCCGTGCCCAGCTCCATGCGGAGATATTTGTTCAGCAGTTTCGCCACAATGTCCAGTCCGCCGGAGGAGGCGTTGGCGTTGAACAGGATGGCAAGGCCCACGCTGACCACGAAAATATAGCAGATCATGTCGAGGAAGGGATCCTCCGTCATGGACTGATAGTCCGGCAGCAGCAGCTCAAACACGCGGAGATAGGCGGGCAGCAGGATGGAGGTATAGACCGTTTTGCCGCCGAATTCCCGGCCGATGAAGAGGAAGCCGATGATGAGCAGCACCGCGTTCAGCACAAAGGTGATAGCGGAAATGGGGAGAGGCACAAAATTGCCGATGACGATGGCGAGGCCGGAGATGCTGCCGACGGACACTGTGCTGGGGACAAGGAAGAAGAACACGGCGGCGGCCACGATAGCGGTGGCCACGGTGATCATGCCGTATTCCTTCAGCTGCTTTTTTCTGTTCGCTTTCATAACTACCTCGTATGGAAAAAGTGAAGTGGATAACGTATGCAGTATAGCACAGTCCGCACCCCGATGCAACGGTGGGGCGAGGGAAAGAATTTTTAAGAGAAACCGGCAGCCCGTGCGTTTAAGGGATGAAAAGGTCGAGACCGAAAGCAAAAAGCGAAAGGAGAAAGTCAATGGATAACGGTGCAGGTAGCTACCGCCGTTACCTTGATGGGGACGATAACGGCATCATTGAGATCATCAGAGACTACAAGGACGGGCTGATCCTGTTCCTGAACCGCTATGTGCACAATATCCACGTGGCGGAGGAGCTGGCCGAGGACACCTTTGTGCGGATCGTCACCAGAAGGCCGCGGTTTACAGAGAGCCATTCCTTCAAGACCTGGCTCTATACCATCGGGCGGAATCTGGCCGTCAGTTATCTCCGGCACGAGGGGAAGACGGCGGCCATGTCCGCGGAGGAGCTGGAGCGGCTCAGCGGCGACGAGGCGACGCTGGAGCAGACCTATCTCCGGCAGGAGCGCAGGATCCAGGTGCACCGGGCGCTGGCACGGGTCAGACCGGACTATGCCGCGGTGCTGTACCTGAAATATTTTGAGGAGCTGAGCAACGAACAGATCGCGCGGGTGACGGGAAAGCGGAAGCGGCAGGTGGAAAATCTGCTCTATCAGGCGAAACGGGCGCTGCGGGCAGAGCTGGAAAAGGAGGGCATATCAGATGAAGGATTATCATGAAATGGCGGAGAGCGTGCTGGCGCGCCGCGACCGCTATGCGGCGGCGCAGAAGCGGAAGCGGCAGCGCTGGGCAGCGGCAGCGGCGTGTCTCTCGCTGGCGGCGCTGGCAGGCGTCGGCATCTGGGGCATGGACATGACGAGGCAGAACGACGGGGGCATCGGCGTGGAGCAGTCGGATGACAGAGATGGTGCGCACTACGAGCTGTTTGGCACGGAAGCAGCGCCGGATGGCGCGGAGGAGCAGGGAGAGGTCGATCCCGCCGCCGACGCGCCGGTGCAGGACGGCGCCGAGTCGGGCGCGCTGAAGGGCGACAGCTTTGACACCGTCTGGGGCGGCAGCTATCTGGATGAAAGCGGCAGATGGGTGGTCTGGCTGACGGAGAATACGTCGGAAAATCAGACGGCGGTGTTTGAGCAAAACCCGGAACTGCTGGAGAGCAGCACGGTGTTCCGCACGGCGGACTACTCCCTTGCCTATCTCACGGCGCTGCTGGAAACGATCAGCGATGGGATGCGCGACGGCAAGCTGCCCTTCGTGAGCAGCGCCGCCGTGATGGAGAGCCGGAACCGCGTGGAAGTGACCGTGAGCACCGAGGACGAGGCGCAGCTTGCGCTGCTGCGGCGCTTCGACACCCTGGGCGGTGCGCTGGAGCTGCGCTATGCCGCCGCCAGCGGGAAGGGGGAGCTTGCCGCCGCAGAGTGAACGGAACAGCAGAGGGCGGCATCCGGAGCGGTTGCCGCCTTTTTCTGCGCTGCGGCGGGCGGGAAATGGCCCGCGGTTGCAATGGGCGGCGGGATATGGTACGATCAGACATCATGTGTTTGCGGCAAAGCGACAGATCGGGCCGTCTTTGTTGTTCCGCCGCGGCGGAGAATGGGGTATGCTCTTCCTGACAACCGAACAGGAGGAATGACAATATGAACACAGAAAAGCTCTGGGCGGAATCCATCGCCAAGGAGTATGCGCCGAAGGAGGATCACAAGATCCGGGCGCTGAAAAAGCTGGACTGGCAGGCAAGACGACCCGCCACCATCTTTGCCTACACATTCGGCATCGCGGCCTCGCTGGTGGCGGGACTGGGCATGTGCCTTGCCATGCAGGTGATCGGTGCGGGGGCGCTGCTGCGGGCCGCGGGAATCGTGCTGGGTCTGCTGGGCTTTGCGGGCTGGGGCGTGAACTATGCCATTTACCGGCGGCTGCTGGAAAAGGGCAAGGCAAAGTACGCCTACGAGATCATCGAGCTGGCCCGCGAGATCAGCGAGGCGTGAGCACCGGGAAGGAGAAAGGGGCAGTGAACCGGACGGAGAGCAGGTATTTCAGCACCGCAGTCAAAATGGATCAGGCGCTGCTGGCTCTGCTGGCGGAGAAGCCCTTTGACTACATCACGGTCAGCGAGATCTGCAAGAGGGCGGGGGTAAACCGCTCCACCTTTTATCTGCACTATGACAATACCTGCGAGCTGCTGGCAGAGACCTCGCGCTATCTGATCGACGGCTTTCTCGCCTACTTCCCGGTGGACACCGCGCAGATCGCCAGGCGGTTTGCGGACTGCGGCGCGGAGGAGCTGCTGTTCGTCTCGCGGGAGTATCTGGTGCCCTATCTGAGCTATATCCGGGACAATGCCCGGGTATTTTCCACGGCGCTGGCTCACGTCAGCTCCTTTGATTTCGACGGCGTGTTCCAGCGGCTGCTGCGGCACGTGTTTGATCCCATCCTGGAGCGCTTTCACTATCCGCCCGGAGACCGGCGGTATGTGATGCGGTTTTATCTCAGCGGCGTCAACGCCATTGTGGGGGAGTGGCTGGCAGGCGGCTGCCGGGAGAGCATCGACGAGATGGCCCGGATCATTGAGGAGTGCATCCTGGGCCGGGAGGCTCCGGCGGGAATGGAGCTGGG
>CAYPWQ010000089.1:0-4528 GCA_964414495.1 uncultured Oscillospiraceae bacterium | reverse complement strand
GGCCCTTATCATCGAGGAGACGCTGCTGCAGCGCTATCAGGGCGTGAAGAACGAGCAGGGCGTGTGGGTGACACCGGCCTTCCCCAAGCTCATCTATGTGCTGGAGGAGGACAACATCCACGAGGACAGTCCTTACTGGTATCTGACGGAGCTGGCCGCCAAGTGCACCGCCAAGCGCATGGTGCCGGACTACATCAGCGCGAAAAAAATGCTGGAGCTGAAGGGCGACGTTTACGCCTGCATGGGCTGCCGTTCCTTCCTGACGCCGGATCGCTTCACCGACGCGGGCGTGGGAAACATCGCCAACGCCGGCAACTATAAGCCCGGAAAGCACCGCTACTACGGGCGCTTCAATCAGGGCGTGGTGACCATCAACCTGCCGGACGTGGCGCTGTCCTCCGGCGGGGATCTGGAGAAGTTCTGGAAGATCTTTGACGAGCGTCTGGAGCTCTGCTACCGGGCCCTCCTGTGCCGCCACGAGCGTCTGAAGGGCACCCTCAGCGACGCCGCCCCCATCCTCTGGCAGTATGGCGCCTGCGCCCGTCTGAAGAAGGGCGAGCCCATCGACCGGCTGCTGTTCGACGGCTATTCCACCATCTCTCTCGGCTATGCGGGACTTTACGAGTGCGTGAAGTACATGACGGGCAAGAGCCACACCGATCCCGCCGCCACGCCCTTCGCCCTGCAGGTCATGGATCACATGAACGAGGCCTGCCGCCGCTGGAAGGCCAAGCACAACATCGACTTCTCCCTCTACGGTACGCCTCTCGAAAGCACCACCTACAAGTTCGCCAAGTGCCTGCAGAAGCGCTTCGGCATCGTGGAGGGCGTCACTGACAAGAGCTATATCACCAACAGCTATCACGTCCATGTGACGGAGGAGATCAACGCCTTTGACAAGCTGGCGTTCGAGGCCCAGTTCCAGCATCTGTCTCCCGGCGGCGCCATCAGCTATGTGGAGGTGCCCAACATGCAGGACAATCTCCCCGCCGTGCTGGAGGTCATGAAGTTCATCTATGACCACATCATCTATGCGGAGCTGAACACCAAGAGCGATTACTGCCAGGTCTGCGGCTGGGACGGCGAGATCCAGATCGTGGAGGAGGATGGCAAGCTCATCTGGCGCTGCCCCAAGTGCGGCAACACGGATCAGGACAAGATGAACGTGGCGCGCCGCACCTGCGGCTACATCGGCACCCAGTTCTGGAACCAGGGCCGCACGCAGGAGATCAAAGAACGGGTGCTGCACCTGTAAAAACAGATAATTTCCCCTCGCGGGGTGCGTATTGCTTTTCCCTTGCAGGATCGCATCTCCCCCGCAGGCACTGCGGAGAGGGAGTGGGTCCCGCACCGGGACTGCAATGATCCCCCCGGGGGGAAGAAAATGTGCGGCACTGCGGAAGCTGCCGTGCCATTGCACTGAAACTATACTGCACTCCCCGCAAGGAAAAAATGTACGCGCTCCTGCGAAGGGAGAACAAAAGAAAGGGGGTCCACCATGTATTACGGCAGCATCAAAAACTGCGACATCGCCAACGGCGTGGGCGTCCGGGTGACGCTGTTCGTCTCCGGCTGCACCAACCGCTGCCCCGGCTGCTTTCAGCCGGAGACCTGGGACTTCTGCTATGGCCAGCCCTTCACGGAGGAGACGGAGCAGGAGCTGCTGAGGCTGCTGGAGCCCGGATACATCCACGGCCTGACCCTTCTTGGCGGCGACCCCTTCGAGCCGGAGAACCAGCGGGCTCTGCTGCCCTTCCTGCGGCGGGTGCGGGAGCGCTATCCCCGCAAGACCATCTGGGCCTTTTCCGGCTTCACCTGGGAGGACATGCATACCCCCGGCGCACACCCGCACACCGAGGTGACGGAGGAGCTGCTCACCCTGCTGGACGTGCTGATCGACGGGCCCTTCGTGCAGGAGAAGAAGAACATCTCCCTGCGCTTCCGCGGTTCGGAGAATCAGCGCATCATCGACGTGCCGCAGAGCCTCCGCGCCGGCAAGGTCTGTCTCTGGCAGGGCTGAACAAAACAGGAAAAAAGACCCGCTCCTGCGATGCGCAGGGGCGGGTCTTTCGCGTGTCGACGCGGTGGGACAGTGCGGCAGGACAGGTGCGCGGGAAAAACGATAACAACGGGGCAAAAAAAGATTGCGTTTTCTGTAACAAAGGTGTACCATACAAATAGGTATTGTGAAAAATAACGGAGCTTTTTCCGGATTCTGTGAATCACAATCACAGAGAGGGTGAACAAATGGATATCAACAAATATAAGATCTTCCTGCAGTCGGTGGATTCCGGCAGCTTTTCCAAGGTGGCGGAGGAGACGGGCTATACCCCCTCCGGCATCGTCCATATGATGAACACGCTGGAGAGCGAGATGGGCTTTCCTCTGCTGGTGCGCAGCCGCCGCGGTGTGCGCCTGACGCCGGACGGCGAGCGGGTGGCCCCCATCCTCCGCAGTCTCGTGAAGTGGGAGGAGCAGCTCAATCAGGTCTCCTCTGACATCTGCGGCGCGGTCACGGGCAGCATCACTCTCGGCAGCTATTACAGCATCGCCGTGAACTGGCTGCCGGAGGTGATCCGTCAGTTCCAGAAGGATTTTCCCAACGTGAAGATCCAGCTGCTGGAGGGCGTGCATCAGAAGCTCGATAATCTGCTGGCCGAGCAGCGGGTGGACTTCTGCCTGTTCAGCTATCCCCCGGCGGGCGATCTGGAGTGGATCCCTCTGCGGCCGGACCGCATGGTGGCAGTGCTGCCGCAGGAGCATCCTCTGGCCGGGGCCGAGGCCTATCCCATCGGCAATTACCGCGACGCCGACTTCATCATGCCGGCGGAGGGCTATGACTACGACATCATGCGCGTGCTGGAGAAGCATCACATCAGTCCCCGCGTCAGCTACTCTACGGGCGAGGACAATGCTGCCCTTGCCATGATCGAGAAGGGGCTGGGCGTGGGCCTGATGAACGAGCTGACCACCCGCGGGCGGAACAATTCCGCCGTGATCCTGCCCCTGGACCCGCCGGAGAGCATCGAGATGGGCATCGCCATCCCGTCGCTGAAAAAGGCATCGCCTGCGGCGCGGCGCTTTGTGGAGTATCTGATCCGCATCCTGCGGGACGGGCAGTGAGCCGCCAAAGACGACAAAAAATAAGGAAACCGACCTGTGCCATCGGCACAGGCCGGTTTTTGTTTGCAGTCAGGACGCTTTCTTCCGCTGAGAGCTGCCCGGCGTTCCCAAGCAGTTTTGCGGCAGGGCCGCAAAGCGGAATTGGTCAGTCCGTCACGGTCAGCTGGATGCGGTATGTGTTTTCCGTACCGTCCCGCTCCGTGGTCTTCAGCTCGAACCACAGCTTTTCCGCCAGCTCCTCTACGCGCCGCACGTCGTTGCCGAAAATACCCTCGCCGGAGACCTTGCCGAGACTGCGGCCGATGGGAGTCGCTGCGCCGGTCTCATCGCTTCTGGAGCAGGAAAGGACGGCGTTCTCGCCGTCGTCTGTCAGGAGATAGAATGTGGCGGTGTAGGACGTGACCGCGGCAAAAGCATCGCTCTGCGTGAGCTCGATGCTTCCGCCGTCAAACGTCACCTCACGACCATCCAGGGTGACAGAGCCGCCGGAGACGGCAAAATATTCGTGTTCGCCGTGGAAGGAACAGGTCGAAGCGGGCTGCTGGCAGGCTGTCAGGGCAAGAGCACAGACGAAAACGGCAAGCAATGTGGTCAGTTTTTTCATGCGGTCATACTCCTTTTTGTTTTTGTTGTGGCAGAGGGCGCGGGCCTCCTGCGTTTTCATGCGGTCGAACTTCTTTCTGGCTTTCCGGAAAGCTGCATCAGAAATGGGCGAAGGGCGCTGCTTCACCGGTGCAGCGCCCGCAGCAGACGGATGAGATCCGCGAAGCTGCGGCGGTAGTTGGCAGCGGTATACTGTCTGGCCCGGTGAAAATCCTGCGCCCGCCGGTTGATGGAGAATACGGCGCTGACACCCAGCTTGTAGGCCTCGCCGCTCTCATCGCCTACGCCGCCCACCAGCGCCACCACGGGGACGCCTCTGGCCCTGGCGCGCTTTGCAACGCCTGCCACCACCTTGCCCCGGAGACTCTGCTGATCCAGACGGCCCTCGCCGGTTACCACCAGATCGCAGCCGCGCAGCAGCTGGTCAAAGTGCAGCTGATCCAGCACCGTTTCGATGCCGCTGCGCAGCTCTGCGCCGAAAAAGACCGCCGCTCCCGCGCCGAAGCCGCCTGCGGCCCCTGCGCCGGGGAGCTCTGCTGCGCCGCGGCCAAGGCTTTTGCGCATGACGCGGTCAAGATGGCGCAGCCCCTCGTCCAGCAGGCGCACGGCGTCGGCGTCTGCGCCCTTCTGCGGCGCAAAGATATGGGCCGCCCCCTGCGGGCCGAAGAGGGGATTGTCGATGTCGCACATGACGGTGACGGGGCAATCCTTCAGCAGCGCCCGGACAGGCGCAGCGTCGATGCGGCGGATGTCCTTCAGCGCGCCCCCGGCGGGGACGAAGGACTTGCCCGCACCGTCGAAA
>CAYPWQ010000088.1:0-4530 GCA_964414495.1 uncultured Oscillospiraceae bacterium | reverse complement strand
GTGGCCAGCAGGGTCATGGGCAGGGGACGCTGCAGGGGATGTTTGCGTTCTTCCATGGGGAAGAGGTCACTTCCTTTTTGATGAATGGGGCGCTCAGAGCCGCAGCAGCGCGCAGCGGAGCTTACCGCTGTCGGTCTCTGCCACGGCAAAGTCGTGGAACGGGCGGCCGATGCTGCCCGGATTCAGCAGCGTCAGCCCCTCAGTGGTATCCAGATAGGGGACATGGGTGTGCCCGAAGAGGCAGAGCTCTGCCCCCGACTCGCGGGCGGCATAGCTCAGAGCCAGCAGACTGCTCTTCACCTGATAGCGATGCCCGTGGCAGAGCATCACCTTGTGCCCGTCCAGCGTCAGCACCAGCTGCTCGGTTTGGTGTGTGCCGAGCGCCCAGCTGCCGCTGCTCTGCGCCGGAGGCGAGGAGAAGGACCAGGTGTCGCAGTTGCCCAGGACCTGCGCCACAGGCAGCAGGGGAAAGTGCTTTTTCAGTTCTTCGCCGTCCCGCCAGCAGTCGCCCAGGTGGATGATCTGGTCGGGCCGGGTGCGTTCCACGGCGCGCAGCATACTGGCCACGTCGCCGTGGGAGTCGGAAAGGATCAGGATCCGCATGACGCTCCTCCGGTCGTACTTTTTGCTTCATTTTAGCACAGCTTTTCCCCCGGGACAAGCCCGCGCAGGGCCCCGTAGCGGAGGAAGATGGGTGAAATTCATAAAAAAATAAGGTTCCGTTCATGATTTTGACAAGAATCCGAAGCGCACATCCGCTATAATAAACGCCACAATGAGAAAAGGAGGGCTATCCATGAAATGGACGCCCGTTGATTATCGGGGTCTCAGCTGGGCGGCGCGGAAGGAGCCGCGCTTCCGTCATATTTATCTGCTGCTGTTCTGGCCGCTGTTCGGCCTGCTGTTCCTCGCGGTGGAGCTGAGCTGGCCGGGACGGAGCTATACGGCGGTGTCCTGCGCGCTGGATGAGCTGATCCCCTTCTGCGAGTGGTTCGTGATCCCGTATCTGTTCTGGTTCGTGTATCTCATCGGGATGATGGTCTATGGCTTTTTCTTTGATGTGGAGAATTTCACCCGCATGATGAAGTACGTCATCATCACCTATTCCGTCACCATGGTGATCTATCTGCTGTTCCCCACCATGCAGGAGCTGCGGCCCATGGACTTTCCCCGGGACAATCTGCTCACCACGGTGGTGGGGATGCTCTACGCCTTTGACACCAACACCAATGTCTGCCCCTCCATCCATGTGCTGGGCTCCTTTGCCGCCATGTACGCGGGCTGGAACAGCCGGCATTTTTCCTCAAAGCCCTGGCGTATCGCCTTTGCGGTGGTCTGCGCGCTCATCTGCGTTTCCACCCTCTTTATGAAGCAGCATTCCGCCGTGGACGTGATCACGGCGCTGCCCATCGCGCTTGCGGCCTATCCCGTCGCCTTCGGCTGCCGGGAGGAGCGGCACAGTCAGCGCCGCGCCTATGCCCTCTGTGCGGCGGCGGAGCCGCTGTGATCGCGGCAAAACAGAAGAAAAGCGTCCGGCTCCCGTGAGCCGGACGCTTTTTATAAAAGTACAGGGGTCACTTGCTGCTGCGGCTGCTGCTGTTGGTGTTCTGGGCATTCTGCGTGTTTTTGGCGTTTTCGGCGTTGGCGGTGTTCTGATTCTTGCTGTTTTTGCTGTTCCTGGCGTTTTTGTTCTCCATGTGCTGCACCTCCTTTTCGGATGGAAGATGCCTCTATTCTTCCCGGCATCGCGGCGGCTTATGCGCGGCGGCGGACGCAGAAAAATTTTGTAAAGTTTTTGTTGACAAAGCCACCGCGCCCTGCTATACTAACATGGCAAAACAAAGTAGGCTCATCTGCATCCGCCTCACCTCCCGCATTGGCAAAGAGGTCAAGATCGTATTCTCTCACCGCTCCGATTGGGGCTGGTGTGTGTTTGCGCGGGTGCCAGGTGCATCCGCGTTTTGTTATTTTCGATAGGAGGTGCTTTGGCCATCGCTAACGTAGTGCATCAACTCAATGAAGAGATCACGGATAAGGAAGTCCGACTGATCGGCGATCAGGGTGAACAGCTGGGTATCGTCAGTTCTCAGCAGGCGCTTGCCATTGCTGAGGAGAAGGGCCTCGATCTGGTAAAGATCTCTCCGCAGGCCGTTCCCCCCGTCTGCAAGCTCATGGATTACGGTAAGTTTCGTTTTGAGCAGGGCAAGCGTGAAAAGGAGAACAAGAAGAACCAGCACGTGGTGGAGATCAAGGAAGTCCGCATGTCCCCCAATATCGACGTGGGCGACTTCAACACCAAGCTGAAGAACGCGCAGAAGTTCATCGCTGACGGCAATCGTGTGAAGGTCTCCGTCCGCTTCCGCGGCCGCGAGATGGCTCATACCGAGATCGGCCGGGGTATTCTGGATCGCTTTGCTGAGGCCTGCGCCGAGACGGCTGTTCTGGATAAGCCCTGCAAAATGGAAGGCAGGAGCATGGTGATGTTCCTGGCTCCCAAGAACAACAAGTGATTAAACAGTCCCGAGGGACGAAAGGAGATTCTACTATGCCTAAGATGAAGACTCATTCCGGTGCCAAGAAGAGATTCAACCTCACCAAGAGCGGTAAGGTCAAGCGCGCCAAGGCTTTCAAGAGCCACATCCTGACCAAGAAGGATACCAAGCGTACCCGTCGTCTGCGCGCTGGTGGTTATGCTGATGTGACCAATCAGGCTACCATCCGCGAGATGATCCCCTACAAGTAAACCAACGACTAAGCTTTAGAAATAGGAGGCTATTGAAATGGCACGTGTTAAAGGCGCGATGATGACGCGCAAGAGAAGAAATAAGATCATGAAGCTGGCCAAGGGCTACTGGGGTGCCAAGAGCAAGCACTTCCGGGTCGCCAACCAGGCCGTGATGAAGTCCCTGACCTACGCTTATGTGGGCCGCAAGAACAAGAAGCGTGATTTCCGCCGCCTGTGGATCACCCGCATCTCCGCCGCCTGCAAGCTGAACGGCATGAACTACTCCACCTTCATGCACGGTCTGAAGGTCGCCGGCATCGAGATCAACCGCAAGATGCTCTCCGAGATGGCCATCTATGATGCCGCTGCGTTCACCGCTCTCTGCGACATCGCCAAGAAGGCATAAGTAAGTTCTCTCTCTGAAAAGAAAACGGATATCCGGATTTCCCGGATATCCGTTTTTTATTTTCTGCTCTGCAAAGTGCAAAAGCGGCGCGGCCATGTGGCCGCGCCGCTTTTTCTTCGGTTCGGATACCGTCGTTCAGAAGCCGAAGCGCTGCTTCAGCTCCTCCTTGCTGCGAAGGCCCACGCTGCGGCCTGCCAGCTTGCCGCCGCGGAAGAGCAGCAGCGCGGGGATGCTGTCGATGCCATAGCGGATGGCCAGCTCCTGGTTTTCGTCCACGTTGACCTTGCCTACGGTGACGCCCTCCACCTCCTCTGCCAGCTCATCCACGATGGGGGAGAGCATCATGCAGGGACCGCACCAGCTGGCCCAGAAGTCCACGAGAACGGCGCCGCTGTTTTCCAGCACCTCGGCATTGAAATTGTCCTTGTTGAGAGTCAGAACGCTCATGATAAAACTCCTTTGCTGTCGTTATTTCTTTTTGTAGTACAGATGGCAGTGGCAATAGCCCTCGAATTCGGGGTCGGCCACCTGCTGACGGAACTCCTCGCACATGCACATGTTTTCCTCCGTCCGGGCCAGACGGCAGGGGCAGTACCCGCCTGTGCGCTTCAGCCCCTCGCGGATGCGCTCCACGATCTCTTTGTTTTCGTTGAAAATGATCTCCATATGGCGTCTCCTTTTATACTGTGACCTTCATCATGGTGGTCTGGCCCAGGCCGGTGACCACGCTGCGCCAGCCGCAGAGTGCCTGATCCAGCTCGCCGTCGCCGCTGTCCACCACCATGGCGCGACCGGGCAGATTCGCCAGCTTTTCGGGGTCTGCAATGATGAGCAGATTTTCAAGCCCCACCTCCCGCAGTACGCGGGGGCTCAGCTGCTGGTTGCCGCGGCCCAGGATGTGTCCCTGTCCGCCGATGACGGTGAGGACGATGGTGCTCTCCCGCCCCTTCACCAGCTCGTAGAGCTGCTGCTCGTTCACATCCGAGGCGATGACCTGTCCGTTTTCCACCACGTCCACGCCCAGCAGGGTGTTGGGCAGATGCAGCATCTCCATCACCGCCCGGGTGGTGGTGCCGGAGCCGATGATGAACAGACGCTCGGGGTGCTCCTCCATGTATTCTGCCACGTCCGTGGCGATCTCATCCAGCGCATCGGCAGAGGATTTGCCGCCGGATTTGCAGCACTGCATGTAGGCCTTGGCCTTCAGCACGTTCATCATGCCGTAGAGCCGCGCTGCCACGCTGCCCGCCCGGAACTTTTCCTCGTCGATGTCCATGACCTCGGCGGGCATGGTCTCCAGCTCGTCGCCCTCCGCAAAGCGCAGAGCCAGCTCTGCCGCTGCCAGGGGATTTTTCGCGTACACGGCGGAGTGGATCTTCACGCCGCCAGGGATGCCCAG
>CAYPWQ010000087.1:0-4574 GCA_964414495.1 uncultured Oscillospiraceae bacterium | reverse complement strand
TTCTGCAACACCCTCAAGACCGGCTACGTGATCGTGGTCTACTATGAGGCAAAGCTGAACAGCGGCGCTGTCGTGGGTCTTGACGGCAATACCAACAAGGCACACCTTTCCTACAAGGATGAGAGCGGCGCTGACTTCTCGACCACCGAGGATACCACCACGACCTATACCTGGGACATGGAAGTGCTGAAGTACGCCAACGGCGACGAGAGCAGCGTCCTTGCGGGCGTCAAGTTCGTCCTGCTGAACAGAGATAAGTCCAAGGTCGCCACCGTTGCAAACGGCAAGTTCGCCGGCTGGGAGACTGTTCCCACCGAAGAGAACGGCGTGATCAACTGGAGCACTGCCAGCATTTTGACCACCGGCGAAGATGGTAAGATCCACATCGACGGTCTGGATGCCGACGTCTACTATCTCCGCGAGATCGAGGCTCTGCCCGGCTTCAACGTGCTGAACGAAGATGAGCAGTTCGAGATCAAGGGCAAGGAGCTGAAGGATGGCAAGGATGCCTACGAGACCATCGTCATCGAGGTCGAGAACAAGTCCGGCGCGGAGCTGCCCTCCACCGGCGGCATGGGTACCACGCTCTTCTATGTGCTGGGCGGCGCGCTGGTGATCGGCGCGGCAGTCCTGCTGGTGGTGAAGAGACGCATGAACGGCGCGGAGCGTTGACAAAAGCATTTTTCGCCCGACCGGGGAGGGGGCTTCCCCCTCCCCGGCCGGCAGCCGCAGGGAGAGTTCTGTCCATGAAAAAGCGTTCGTCCAATGTGATATTGATCGTCATGCTGCTGATAGGACTGTCCCTGCTGCTGTACCCCTCCCTCAGCAATTACTGGAACTCGCTGCACTCCACGCAGGTCATCGCTTCCTACACCGAGCAGGTGGTGGGGCTGGACCGCGACGCTTACGACGGTCTCTGGGAGGCTGCCCGCGCCCACAACCGGACGCTGGCGCAGCGCACCCGTCCCATGGGTCTCAGCGACACGGAGCGTGAGCGCTACAACGCCCTGCTGAACGTGGGCGGCGCGGGCGTCATGGGCTATATCGAGATCGAGCGCATCGGCGTGTCCCTGCCCATCTATCACGGGACGGACGATGCCGTGCTGCAAAGCGCGGTGGGGCATCTGGAATGGAGCAGTCTGCCCGCAGGGGGCGAGAGCACCCACTGCGTGCTTTCGGGTCACCGTGGCCTGCCCAGCGCCAAGCTTTTCACCCATCTGGATCAG
Organism: uncultured Oscillospiraceae bacterium; assembly: GCA_964414495.1. Classification (GTDB taxonomy): domain Bacteria; phylum Bacillota; class Clostridia; order Oscillospirales; family Oscillospiraceae; genus RGIG5472. The sequence goes on along the minus strand of CAYPWQ010000087.1, from coordinate 3,348 downwards.
CTGGAGAAGGGGGACACCTTCCTGCTGCGCATTCTGGACGAGACGCTGACCTACGAGGTGGATCAGATCCGCATCGTCGAGCCCCACGAGGTGGAGGAGCTGGGCATCGTGGCGGGCGAGGATCTCTGCACCCTTGTCACCTGTACGCCCTATGGCATCAATACCCACCGTCTGCTGGTGCGGGGGCATCGGGTGGAAAACGCCGCCGCTCCCATCCATGTGACGGCGGACGCATTGCAGATCGATCCGCTGCTGGTGGCGCCGCTGGTGGCGCTGCCCATGCTGCTGGCGCTGCTGGCCTGGGTGCTGCTGCGCACCGGGAAAAAGAGCTGAACATTTTTCAGAAAGGAGGCTGCCTGAGATGAAAAAGAGAATGCTGCGCCTGCTGGCGCTGCTGATGCTGCTGTGTGCGGCGACGATCCCCGTCCGGGCGGCCGCCGTTCTGGAGCTGAATAAAACGGACTGCTCCATCTCCGTCACCATGCGGGACGGGAAGACGGTCGTCTCCGGCGGCAGCATGACCTGCTATCGCGTGGGCGACATCCACTCGGCGGACAACGGCGATCTGAGCTTTGTCCTGACCGGCGAATTCTCCGGCGCGGGCGTGTCGCTGGCAAAGCCGGACGATCCCGTGACGGCGCGGCAGCTGGCATTTTATGCCGCGCGCAACAGCATCGCCGGAACGATCAAAACCATCGGAAACGACGGCACCGTGACCTTCACCGGCCTGACGCCAGGGCTGTATCTGCTGGTGCAGCGGGAGGCTGCGCCGGGGTATTACGCGGCGGAGCCCTTCCTGGTGACGCTGCCCATGACGGAAAACGGCGGCTATGTCTATGACGTGGACGCTTCGCCCAAGGTGGACGTGGAGCGCCCCGGCGCTTCGCTGCCGACAGAGCCGGACACGCCGACACCCCCGGATCGGCCGGATGCCCCCGACAAGCCCACGAACCCGGATACCCCGTCGAATCCCGATAAGCCTTCGAACCCCAATAAGCCCACGAAGCCCGACGTGCCGAAGCTGCCCCAGACGGGTCAGCTGAACTGGCCGGTGCCGGTGCTGGCGGCGGGCGGGCTGTGTCTGCTGCTGCTGGGCCGCGTGCTCCGGGGCGGAAAGCGGGGACGGCATGAGAACTAAGCTGGCCGCGCTCTGCACGGCGCTGGGCGTGCTGCTGCTGTTGGCGGCGGCGGGCCTCTGGGCCTGGAACCAGCGGGAGGCCCGGCTTGCGGGCGAAGCGGCGGACGAGCTGCTGCCCCAGCTGGTGGAGGAGCTGGCCCAGCGTCAGGAGGAGACAGCGGACACGCCGCCCGACCCCTACGCGGCGGAAATGCCCACCGTGGAGGTGGAGGGGTACGACTGCATCGGCTTTCTCCGCTTCCCGACGCTGGGGATGGAGCTGCCGGTGCTGGCGCAGTGGGACTATGCGCGGCTGAAGATCGCCCCCTGCCGCTATACCGGCGCCGTGGGGACGGACGATCTGGTGGTGGCGGGGCACAACTATACCCGGCACTTTGGCCGCCTTTCCCGCCTGCAGGAGGGAGACGAGGTGACCTTTACCGACGCCGTCGGCGTCACCACGGTCTATGCCGTGACAGCCAAGGACGTGCTGCCGCCCACCGCCATCGAGGAGATGACCGGCGGCGAGTATGATCTGACGCTGTTCACCTGCACCTATGGCGGCGAGAACCGTGTCACCATCCGCTGCGACCGGAAGTGAATCGGAAAAGGAAGGCTGCGGCCTTCCTTTTTTTGACGCGAAAAGGGGAGTTTTCCCCGCGGCACTTGCAAAGAAGCGGAACTTCTGGTATATTATATAAGTTAAAATAGACCAAACTGTGACAGTGCGCCCTTTTTCGGCGCCGCCGGACGCAGCGCCTGCGTCCGAGTCTGACCATGAGGTGAAGCGAGTGTACTTAAAAGCGCTTGAGATCCAGGGCTTCAAGAGTTTCCCTGAAAAAACGGTGCTGAATTTCGGCGAGGATATCACGGCCATCGTCGGCCCCAACGGCAGCGGCAAATCCAATATTTCCGACGCGCTGCTCTGGGTCATGGGCGAGCAGAGCAGCCGCAGTCTCCGCGGCAGCAAGATGGAGGACGTGATCTTCGGCGGTACGGAGACCCGCGGCCAGATGGGCTTTGCCCAGGTCACGCTGGTGATCGACAACACCGAGCATATTTTCCCCCGGGACGAGAGCGAGGTCTCCGTCACCCGCCGCTATTACCGCAGCGGCGAATCGGAATACTATATCAACAAGCAGGCGGTGCGTCTGCGCGACGTGACCGAGCTCTTCATGGACACCGGCATGGGCCGCGAGGGGTATTCCATCATCGGCCAGGGCAAGATCGACGAGATCCTCTCCGTCCGCAGCAACGAGCGCCGCGAGATCTTCGAGGAAGCTGCCGGCATCTCCAAATTCCGCCACCGCAAGGAGGAGGCGGAGCGCAAGCTCCAGCGCACGGACGAGAATCTGGTGCGTATCAACGACAAGATCGCCGAGCTGGAGCTGCAGGTGGAGCCCCTGCGCCAGCAGTCGGAGAAGGCCCAGCGCTATCTCATCCTGCGCGATGAGATGCGCGTGCTGGAGATCTCTCTCTGGCTGACGAATCTCGAGACCCTGCGCGCCGCCGCCCGCAAGCTGGAAACGGATCTGGCCGCCGCGCAGCAGGAGCTCACCGCGGCACAATCCGCGGTGGACGAGCAGTACGCCGCGGGCGAACGCTTTGCCGCCGCCGCGCGGGAGAACGATCTGGCCGCGGAGGAGCTGCGCCGCAGCAGCGGCGAGCTGGAGGGGCAGATCAGCGAGAAGGAGGCGGCCATGGCCGTCATTGCCACCTCCATCGCCCACAATGAAGAAAGCATCCGCCGCGTGGAGGCAGAGCTGAAGGAGCAGTCCGACCGCGCGGGCGGTCTGGAGGAAAAGATCGCCGCGCAGAAGAGCCGCGCTGCCGAGGCGCAGGCGGAGATCGAAAAGCTGGAAGAGGAGCTGCGCGCTCTGCTGGCCGAGGCCGGGGAGCTGTCGCGCCGCGCGGGCAGCGCCGCTGAGGAGGCCGAGGCTCTGCGGGCAAAGGAGACGCTGGCCGCTGCCGAGGCAGCGGATGCCAGGACCGAGAGCTCCGCTCTCGCCGCCGCCATCCGCGAAATGGAGGAGCGCAGCGGCACCATCGACGGGGATATCGCCGCCATGGAGCAGCAGCTGAGCGACACCGCTGCCGCCGCGAAAAAGAGCCGCCGCGCTCTGGAGGACGCGGAGGAGGAGGCTGCCGCCGTCCGCAATATCATCGAGGGCCATGCCCTGAAGCTGCGGCAGAAGCAGAGCCGCAGCGAGGAGGCGAAGCAGAAGACGGTG
>CAYPWQ010000086.1:0-4591 GCA_964414495.1 uncultured Oscillospiraceae bacterium | reverse complement strand
CTGATCCGCTGCGGGAGGTACAGGGTAAGTATACGCTGGATCTCGCGTCTTTGGAAGAGAAGATGGCGGATCCGCGCAACAAGCTGATGATCCTGGTCAACCCGCACAACCCCACGGGACGGGTCTTTGCCGAAGACGAGCTGCTGGCGATCCGCGCACTGGCGAAGAAGCACAGCGTGATCGTATTCAGCGACGAGATCTTTGCTGAAACGGCGCAGCCGGGGCATGAAACGCGCCCCTATGCCGTGCTCGACAGCGGCGGCATCAGCTGCTTTTCCCTGGGAAAGAGCTTCAACTTCACCGGAGTCAGTCAGGCCAATCTGCTGATCGTGGACGAGGAGCTCCGCGCACGCTATGTGGCGCAGCGTGACCGCGACCATTTCGGAAGCCTGGATCCCTTCTTCTATAACGCGCTGCTGGCCGCTTACAGCGAAGAGGGGGCCGACTGGCTGCGGGCGATGAACCGCCACACGGCGGAGATCTATGAGCTGATCCGCACATGTCTCGAAAAGGATATGCCGCGCCTGTCGCTTTCTCCGCTGGAGGGCGGCTATATCGCGTGGCTCGACTGCCGCAGGCTGGGACTGGATGAGGAGGCGCTGCGCCGCTTCTTTGAGCAGGAGGCGCTGATCTGTGCCGATCCGGGGGCAGAATATGGCGAAGCGGGCCGGGGCTTTTACCGCTGGAACATCGCAACGACGAAGGTGAACGTGGAACGGGCGCTCTCGCAGCTGAAGACTGCCTATGATAAGCGATTCAAGAATAAGGAGGAGCATGAACGATGAACCAGTTGACCTTGCTGCTGAAGCCGAGATGGGAGCAGGACACGGTGGCCGACATGACGGTCTGCGCGTCCTTCCCGGCAGAGGGCTTTGACGCGGATCTGACCAGGCCCGCCCTGCAGTACCCGGATCAGGCCTTCGGCGGTCTGTGCCCCTTCCCCCAGTGGGAGGAGCTGCAACTTGCGGACGATCTGGGGGACATTCCCTACGAGATCCGGGAGACACCGACGCTCTATGCCGCAGCGACCTTCAAAGGCTTTTTCTTTGCGCGCGAGCCGGTCGGCACGGTCAGGTGGAGCATGAAGCTCCTGCCCCGCGTCCTGCCGGAGGGCTACCGCAGCAGCCCCTACTATGATTTCCGCGCAGAGCCCTTTGGCCTGAACGGATCGGGCATGTTTACCTTTATCCTTCCGGCAACGGGTATGACAACGCCGGTGGCCGTGCATCTCGACTGGGATCTGAGCGAAATGCCTGCGGGTACCCGCGGCATCTGGTCCTTTGGCGAGGGCGCGGTGGACAGGGTGCTGACGCAATGGCAGATCATGCTGACGCTGTATCATGTGGGTGTGATGCACGCCGTGGAGCAGGACGGCTTCGGCGTTTACTGGTTCAAAACGCCGAATTTTGACGCGGAATCCGTTGCAAAGCGGATGCTGCCCATTTTCCTCTATGAGCGGGCGTATTTCCGTGACAGCAGCGCCCAGTTCCGGGTTTTCCTGCGCCGTGACCCCTTTGAAAAGAGCGGCGGCGGTTCGGCCTGCCCCTATGCGTTCATTTCCGGCTACAGCGCCTTTGGCGGGATGGAGGAGGACAGCTGGTTCAATGTTCTGATCCATGAGATGACCCACACCTGGCCCTCCATGACGGATTTCAACGTGGGCGAGGGCACCTGGTTCAGCGAGGGCGCGACGGAATATTACTGCACGGTGCTGCCCTATCGAGGCGGCTTTGTGGATGCAGCCTACACGGTCGACCGGCTCAACAGCAAGATCCGTGACCGCTATCTTGACAATCCCTATCGTGCGTATTCTAATATGGAGATACCGAAGATCCAGTGGAAGGATCGTCGTGCGCAGACCGTGCCCTATGGCCGGGGCTTCTTCTACCTTGCCAATCTGGAGGCGAAGCTCAGACGGCTGGGCCGCGGCAGCATCGACGAGATCGTGATGAAGCACAGCATCATGGATCCCATGACGCCAAAGCAGTGGGAGGAATTCGTCTATGAAAAGCTGGGCGAGGAGGGCCTCCGGGAATTTGAGGAGATGAAGGCTGGCAAGCTCCCCGCGCTGGAGGAAGACCTGTTCGGGAGCGAGATCGTCACTGTGCCGCACGAGTATGAGCTGAACGGGGAAAAGGTGCAGAGCTATCACTGGGAGGTCAGAGCATGAGGGCGGAGGAAAGGATCGCAGCGCTTGGCTGGGAGCTTCCGGCCATGAGCGCGCCGAAGGCCATGTATATTCCTGTGGTGCAGAGCGGGAGGCTCTGCTTTGTCTCAGGGCAGATCCCCATGCTGGATGACAGGCTGCTGTATACCGGCAAGGTGGGGGATACCCGCACGCTGGAGGAAGCACAGGCGGCCGCCCGCATCTGCGTCATCAATGCGCTGGCCGCGCTGAAGGCGCATCTTGGCGATCTGGATCGTATCGCCCGCTTTGTCAGAGTGCAGGCTTTCGTCGCCAGCAAGACCGGCTTCAATCAGCAGCACATCGTCGTCAACGCCGCCTCGCAGCTCCTGTTTGACATCTTCGGCGAGGCGGGCCGCCATGCCCGCACGGCGGTGGCGCTCAATCAGCTGCCGCTGGATGCAACGGTGGAGATCGAATTCATCGTGGAAGTAAAGGAGGATAACGCATGATCCTGACCAATTGCCGCCTTGTGCCGGAGCTGAGCGGCGGAGTCGGCAGCGAAAACGGCACGGTAGAGATCGGGAACGGAAGGATCACCTCCGTTTCCGCTGCCCGCAGTCTGTCGCCCGATGCCGTCGACTGCGGCGGAAAAACGCTTTTGCCGGGGCTGATCGATCTGCACACGCATATCGTCATCCTGAACGGCGTCGGCATGGACAAGACCCATGACCGTATGGGCCTGCTCGTGGCGGCAGCGAAGCACGCCACGCAGTATCTCGACAACGGCTTTACCACCATCCGCGACTGCGGCAGTACGTTCCGCGCGGCAAACTATGTGCGCGAAATGGTGCGCAGCGGCGCACTTCTGGCACCGGACATCATCAGCTGCGGCCTTGCCGTCATGCCGACGGAGGTGGAGCCGGGACTGCCCATGGCGCAGCACCTTTCCTTTGCGGACGGCTGCGACGAGATGCGCAAGGCGGTCCGCACGGAGATCGCCGCGGGCGCGCAGTTCGTCAAGCTCTTTGCCTCCGGCGCGGCGGCGGATCCCGCCGGAAGGCCGGAACAGTGCATCATGAGCGCCGAGGAGATCCGCACCATCGTGGAGACGGCGGAGCGCAAGGGCCGGTACACCTCGGCCCATTGCCACAGCGACAGCGCGGTGAGGCTCTGCATCGAAAACGGCGTGCGGACCATCGAGCATGCAACGCTTATTTCGGACGAAACGCTGGAGCTGGCCCTGAAAAGTGAAAAGACCCTGCTGATCCCCACGCTTGCCGTCATGCACATCAGCGATGGCCCCCGTAAGGCCTACTGGCAGGCGCGCCTTGGCCCCATGTTCGAGCACTGCACGGCGCAGATGGCAAAGGCTTATCGGGCCGGGGCCAGGCTGGGATTCGGAACAGACTGCGCAGCGGGAAGCGAGACCTATGATAAGGGCATCGAATTCCGCTTCCGCAGGGAAAACTGCGGTATGAAGGATCTGGATATCCTTCTGCAGGCGACGAAGATCAACGCAGAGATCGCGGGGCTTGACGGCAGCGTCGGCGAGATCCGTGCCGGATTGAAGGCGGATCTCATCCTGGTGGACGGCAGACCGGACGAGGATATTTCCGCCATGTACCGGAAGCCGCAGAAGGTCTGGAAAGATGGCGTGCTGGCACGTTCGGCCGACTGATGCCCGCCGCGTGTCGGGGATTCTTCCGGCAAGTTCATTGACAAAGGGCGTCAAGTTCATTATTATAGTGATATACTTAATGGACTGTGTTGCAGCCGACAGGAGAAATGCAATGAAACTGACGGAATCCACATACGAAGCTCTGCGCAGGGATATTTTCAACGCGGCATACAAGCCCAACGAGCTCATCACCGAGCGTCAGATCGCTGAAAAGTATCAGGTCAGTAAGCTGACGGCCGGAGAGGTGCTGCATCGCCTCTGCGCAGAGGGACATCTCACAAGCTATCCCCGGAGCGGATACATGGTCACGATGCTTACCCCGCGGGAGATCGAGCAGATCAAGGAGATCCGCTACGCGCTGGAATCCATCGCGCTGGAAACGATCTGCCGCAGTGCCACGGACGAGGAGATCGCGGGGCTCAGAGCGTATATCGTGACAAATCCCAGCCAGGAGCCCAACTTCATGGAGACGAACACGAGGTTCCATCTGGCCCTGGTCGCCCTTGCCAACAATGCCTTCCTGCTGAAAATGGTGCAGGATCTGGTGGGGACGCTTTCCCGTGTGGAACAGCATATCCCCAAGGCCCTGCAGGACACCTGGCAGGAGGAGCATCTGATGATCCTGCAGGCGCTGGCGCAGCGGGATGTGGAACAGGCGAAGCGTTGTCTCAAATTGGATCTGGATCAGGCCAACTGAATCAAAAAGCAGAAAAGCAGCAGCCGGAGCGTTCCGGCTGCTGCTTTTTTACGCTCTGCGGCCATAAGCGGGCGACTGCCTGGCATCC
>CAYPWQ010000085.1:0-4622 GCA_964414495.1 uncultured Oscillospiraceae bacterium | reverse complement strand
GGCTTGTTCATGTCGTTCAGCACCACGTTCCGTGCATCGTCGCCTGCGGTGTGGGGCATGGCGAGCCAGATCTCGTCGCAGGTGAAGGCGAGGATGGGGGCGAACAGCTTTGCCAGAGTATGCAGCGTCAGATAGAGCGCGGTCTGGGCGCTGCGGCGGGACGCGCCCTCCGCCTCGCCGCAGTAGAGGCGATCCTTCACGATATCCAGATAGAAGCTGGAGAGGGTGCTGACGCAGAAGTCGTTCACCGCATGGGTGATCATGTGGAATTCATAGTCGCAGTAGGCCTGCTCCACCTTTTCCATCAGCTCGTTGAGCTTGGTGATGAGCCAGCGGTCCAGCGCGGGCATGTCGGCGGGAGCGGTCAGCACAGCGGGATCAAAGTCCACCAGATTGTCCAGCATGAACTTGCAGGTGTTGCGGAACTTCAGATAGTTCTGAGAGAGCTGCTTGAAGATCTCCTTGGAACAGCGCACGTCCGCGTGATAGTCGGCGCTGGCCGCCCAGAGACGCAGGATGTCTGCACCGTACTCCTTGAACACCTCTGCCGGATCCACGCCGTTGCCGAGGGACTTGTGCATGGCCTTGCCCTCGCCGTCCACGGTCCAGCCATGGGTAACGCACTCCTTAAAGGGCGCGCCGCCGCCGAAGGCGCCCACGGCGGTGAGCAGGGAGGACTGGAACCAGCCGCGATACTGGTCAAGACCCTCCAGATACATGTCGGCGGGCCAGAAGCCCTGATCCTTCTTCATGGAGGCGAAGTGGGTGGAGCCGGAGTCGAACCAGCCGTCCAGCGTGTCCTCCTCCTTGGTGAAGCCGGCGCTCTTGCCGCAGTGGGGGCAGGTGAAGCCGGCGGGCAGGATGTCTGCCGCCTCCATGTCGAACCAGGCGTTGGAGCCCTTTTCCGCGAAGAGGGCGGAAACGGCCTGAATGGTATCATCGTTGCAGATGGGCTTGCCGCAGTCCCTGCAGTAGAACACGGGGATGGGCAGACCCCAGCGGCGCTGACGGGAAATGCACCAGTCGTTGCGCTCGCGGATCATGCTCTTCATGCGGTCGATGCCCCAGCCGGGCACCCAGCGCACATCGTCGCAGGCGGCGCAGGCGGCGTCCTTGAAGGCGTCCACCGAGCAGAACCACTGGGGCGTGGCGCGGAAGATGATGGGGTGCTTGCAGCGCCAGCAGTGGGGATAGGAGTGCACGATCTCCTCGCTGGCAAAGAGCACGCCGCTCTCCTTCATGTCCGCCAGGATGACGGGGTTGGACTCCTCCACCCGCATCCCCTCGTACTTGCCGGCATAATCGGTGTGGCGGCCGCGGTCATCCACGGGCACCACCATGTCCATGCCATAGCGGCGGCAGGTCTGATAGTCGTCCGCGCCGAAGCCGGGGGCAGTGTGGACGCAGCCGGTACCGCTGTCCATGGTGACGTAATCCGCCAGCACCAGACGACTGGTCTTGGGGAGGAACGGATGCTGCGCCAGCATGTTTTCGAAGAAGGCGCCCTCGTGACGCTCCACGATCTCATAGCTCTCGTAGCCGCCGATCTTCATGACCTTCTCCGTCAGAGCCTCGGCCATGATGAAGAGCTCCTCGCCCGCCTTCACAACGGCATAGCTCTCCACAGGATTCAGCGCAATGGCGAGGTTGCCCGGAAGCGTCCAGATGGTGGTGGTCCAGATGACAAAGGAGAGCTTTGCAAGGTCCAGATGGCCGAGCTTGCCCTGATCGTCCTTCATGGGGAACTTCACATACACGGTGGTGCAGGGATCGTCCTGATACTCGATCTCCGCCTCGGCCAGAGCCGTCTCGTCGTGATAGCACCAGTAAACGGGCTTCAGACCCTTGTAGATATAGCCCTTCTTGTACATCTCGCCGAAGACCTTGACCTCCTCGGCCTCAAAGCCGGGATCCATGGTCTTGTAGGGATGCTCCCAGTCGCCCACGACGCCCATGCGCTGGAAGCCCTCCATCTGCACGTCGATATAGTGCTGGGCGAACTCATGGCAGGCAGAGCGGAACTCGCTGACGGGCATGGCCTTGTGGTTCAGCTTGTTCTTCTTGATGATGGCGCTTTCGATGGGCATGCCGTGGTTGTCCCAGCCGGGGATATAGGGAGTGTAATACCCGCGCATGGCATAGGAGCGGGTGATGAAGTCCTTGATGGACTTGTTCAGCGCGTGGCCCATGTGCAGGCCGCCGTTACTGAACGGAGGGCCATCGTGCAGGGAGAAGCGGGGCTTGCCCTCGTTCTTCTTCAGCATCTCGTTGTAGAGATCCAGCTCCTGCCAGTGCTTCAGCATCTCCGGCTCGCGGTTGGGCAGGCCCGCGCGCATGGGAAAGCCGCTCTTGGGCATGTTCAGTGTCTGCTTGTATTCCATGTTCGTTCTCCTTTTGGGATATATTTTAAGAAGTTTTTCTCTTTTTTCGCCGGAAAAGCCCGCCGCAGCAGGAGTTTTCCACTTTGTTCACCGTCTTTTGCACAAAACCGCCGGTTTTATCCCCGGCGGGGGAACAAAAAAGCGCACCCTTGCCTCGTTCAAGAGACAAAGGTGCGTTTCAAATCAACCTCTGCGGTACCACTCTCGTTGCCGTTGCCGGCCGCTCGATCCCTGCGCGGGCGCAGGAGGGGAGAAGGTAACGGCTCCCATGCCGGACGTGCCTACTTTCCGCGATTTCAGCCGCCTGCTCCAAGGTGATCTCGCCGCTCCGCCGCGCCGCTGCCTCGCACCGTCCGGCAGCTCTCTGAGGGCGCTGGGCAGGGGCTACCTGTCCTCTTCCTTGCAGTTCGCATATTCTCTGTTATTTTAGCGTTCCCTTTCCGCTTTGTCAAGAGCGAAGCAGCGCGCCGAGGGCGGTGATGCCGGAGAAAAGATACAGCACCGCGATGACCGTGAAGATCAGGAAGAGGACGAAGGCCATGGTGCCGCCCGTCTCGTCCCGTACCCGCTTCTGCCCCACGCCCAGGATCAGCGCCGGAACGCCGGTGAGGAAGTATACCACGACGGAGAGCAGACCGCCCGCCGCCACCTTCGTCTGCAGGATCAGCGCACCCACCAGCATCAGCAGGCACACCAGCACCACCCAGCCGGGAAGACCATACTGCATGGTCTGCTTCTTTGCGGCGGGCTCCGTTTTCGGCGCGGGCCTGGCGCCGCCGTAATTGTTGTTCTTCTTTTTCGTCTTTGCCATGGTTCGTCGTTTCCTTTCTTCTGTCAGCTGATGATGCAGTCGCCCAATCCCAGCAGACTGCGCCGCACCATATCCAGCGCGTGGTTTGCCGCGCTGTTGCGGATGCGCTCCCGCCGTCCGCCCAGCAGCAGGCGGCGGACGGTGACGCCCTGCGCCGAGGCAAGGCCAATGTACACCGTGCCCACCTCGTTGCCCCGGTCATCCCGGTCGGGCCCCGCCACGCCGGTGACGGACACGCCCAGATCGCTGCCCGTGATGCGGCGGACGCCCGCCGCCATCTCCTCCGCCGTCTCTGCCGAGACCGCGCCGAAGCGATCCAGAGTCTCCTGCCGCACGCCGAGGACGGCGGCCTTCACTTCGTTCGTATAGCTCACGACGCCGCCGCAGAACACCTGCGACGCGCCGGCGGGATCGGTCATGCGCTTGGCGATGAGGCCGCCGGTGCAGCTCTCTGCCGCGGCAAGGGTCAGTCCCCGCTCCCGCAGCAGCCGGGACACCGTCTCCTCCAGACTTTTCCCGTCCTCGCTGTAGATCACATCGCCGAGAGCCGCGCGCACCTCCGCCGCCACGGGCTCCATGAGAGCCCTGGCCTCCGCGTCGGTCCCCGCCTTGGCCGTGATGCGCACAAGACACTCGCCGAACTTGGCATAGGGCGCGACGCTGGGGTTGCTCATGCGGGACATGGATTCGTGCAGCAGCTCCTCCACCCGGCTCTCGCCCATGCCGAACACCCGCAGATCCCGCGAGAGGATCACCTCGTCCGAGAGGCGCTTCAGATAGGGCACCGCCTGCCCCTCCAGCATGGTGCGGCACTCGAAGGGCGGCCCCGGCAGCATCAGCACATGGATGCCGCCGCTTTCAAAGGCGCAGCCGGGGGCCGTGCCCACAGGGTTGGGGAAGATGGTGCAGTCCGCCGGGAACATGGCCTGACGGCTGTTGTTCTCCGGCATGGGTCGGCGCAGCTGCGTGCGGTACATCTCGCGGATGTCCGCCAGCAGCTCCTCCCGCAGCCGCAGCTCCCGGCCAAAGCATTCGCAGACCGTCTGCTTCGTCAGATCGTCGCAGGTGGGGCCGAGGCCGCCGGTGGTGATGATGAGATCGGCGCGGCTGCGGGCGATCTCCACCGCTGCACGCAGGCGCTCCGGATTGTCGCCCACCACGGTGTGCCAGTATACGTTGATGCCGAGGGAGGCCAGCGTTTCGGAGATCAGCTGCGCGTCCAGATTCGCCACGTTTCCGAGAAGCAGCTCCGTTCCCACGGCGATGAGCTCTGCCTGCCGCGCCATGGCTCAGTCCTCCTTTTCCGCATAGCGCACGGTGACGATCTCGATGCCGTCCACGGCGCGCTGCATCAGGCCCTCCACGTCCAGTGCCTTCTCCAGCTCCCGCACGTCGTCCACCCGCGGATGGGTGCGGGGATGGCGGGGGGT
>CAYPWQ010000084.1:0-4709 GCA_964414495.1 uncultured Oscillospiraceae bacterium | reverse complement strand
CCCAATGAGGGAGGAGAGCCTTGCGTTTCCTGCCATGAAATCATTTCAAGGTCCAGATGGAAGCAGGCCATTGAACCGAGAAAGGGCTTTGTAGCAGATGCAAAACCGAAAGACGTCCCTATGCGAAAACCGGATAAGGCGTTTCGCAGTGATGACTTCTATATCGGCGACGCACAGCGGCAGGTCATGCAAAAATACGCCTTTATCATGAAGGACGGCAATCGTTTCCAGATGGAAACGTCCATCAATGACTCCCTCATGGTTGTCTGCAACGATGATTTCTATGTCTGCCCACACTGCGGTTATGCGGAAAGTACCACAGAAAACATGGAAGTTGCCGGATTCAATTCCCACCAGAAAACCTTGGAGAAGAAACATATTACTCCCTGGGGAAAGCCTTGTGAAGTCAAGCTTGTGAAAAACAAGCTCTGTCATGTTTTCAAGACGGATGTTGTGCGATTGGTTTTCTCGACGCAGCAGGCAAGCAATCAGGAAGTTATGCTGTCTGTTATGTATGCGCTGTTAGAGGCGCTATCTTCCGTCCTTGATATCGAACGAAATGATATTAAGGGATGCCTTCACAAGGTCGTATATGACAACAGGCTAATCTACGCCATCGTTCTTTACGATGCTGTCGCAGGTGGCGCTGGCCATGTTAGAAGATTGGTTACAGAAGATGGGCTCCGATTTCGTCAGGTTGTCGAGAAGGCTATTGCTATCACAAAAGGATGTAACTGTTCTCCTTCGTGCTATAGCTGCCTTAGAAACTATTACAACCAGAAAATCCATGACCTTCTTAACCGCAAGTATGCCTATGATTTTCTGGAGAACTACTCGGGTGATTTAGAACCAATAACCAATGAAGAATTTGAAAGTGGTCATTCGCAAAAATGATATGGCGCCAATTCTTAGCTCCATTTATTTCTTAGGTATCAAATAGTAGGAGGAGGAATGCAAATGGATCTCAAGGCAAAGCTGCGGCCTTTTTATATAGCCAAGATGCTCTATGAACAGACAGATGAGTTGTATTATACAAGAGCTTCTGCAGAGGCCGTTTTCCGAAACTGCTTGCGGAGCCATATAAGGAAGATGGCCATTTTGAATCATTTGGAGCGCAGACATTTGTAAATGGCACAGAGTACGGGGTGTTGATCAGAAAGGACATTGATTTCACTTTGGGTGGAGTACTCCAGATGTTTCTTCACGAGATTTCACGTCTTTACTGCACAAAGAACGAGATCGAGGGTGGCGGCTTCTTTGATAAATACTGTATGGGTTCCGGATCGAAAGATGGTATGATGAATGCCGGTTACGCAATCTGGCGCGAAGCGGTAGCCGACATCACGGCAGATTCGATTATCAGTGAATGCGCTACGACCATTCTTTCCGTCGTAAAGAAATTCGTAAAAGAATACTACAGCGAACTCTCGCCGGCCAATCCAGCTTCCAAGAAGGCAATGTCCCTCATCATCGTTTACATTATGATTTCAAGAGAGGTTGCCGCGACAAGGGAATGGGATCAGACCAACAGAGCCATCAAAAAAGTATCAAGATAGATGATCCTCTTTTAGAATCAATTCTCAAGCAGGTATTCGATCAGTTGCACCGAAGCCCATTCTGGAGAATAACACCCGAATTCGTTATGACGTTGAGCGAATCGTACTTGAGTCTGTTGTCACACGTCTTCCCTAAAGGAATCTTGCAGAACTGATGCTCATTTTTGAAAAGTACTCCCGCAACCACAATTGAACAAATTATCTTAGAGGTGCAGCCAATTGGCCGCACCTCTTTTTCGCTTTGTTGTTACCCTCTTGTAATTCTCTCTGAGTTGAGTATAATAACGATATGCCGGCCATTACCTTCTTCTCTTTTCTGCGTTCACGCTTCAACAGGTTGTGAACCGGACGATCTCCGATAAGTCCGAAAAATGTTTCTATTTCTTGATGACTTTTTCCTTTTGCCAGCATCTCTTTTATTTCGGGTAAGATGATCTAGATGTGCGTATAGCTTCTTTTGGTCATGATGATACCCCCTGATGTAGTACTTCCATTTTCCTGCATCAGGGGGTTTTTGTCTATTGTCCGTTTTTACCGGACCTGTTCACACCCGCTGCGGCGGGTGCTTGTTTTTTTGTCTCTTCTCCCCTGTCTCCAAAATTTTTTATTAAAAATTTTTCCGGTTGTCCCCAAACGGTCTTGGAATCGCAATAATAATGTAGAGGGTACTGCCCGTTTTTACGGGAGGGGCTCCCTCACCACTCCACAAGGAAGGAGGTCACTCCATGAGCATGCTCTATCTGTCCACTGAGGAAATGCAGAACCTCGGTCAGGCGATGGCTAAGCTGGCTGCCGAGGGCGTCAGCGTTACCGTGGAGCACAGCGGCGAGATGAACTTCAGCGGCTGCGCTTCCGGCTCCTGCATGGCCTGGGCCTGATCCGGCCTTGTGACCCGTGGGGGTGGGCTGCGGCTCACCCCCATCCCACAGCGACGCCTTTGCGCCGCCCTTCAAACACTGAAAGAGGAGATACCCATGAGAAAAAATCTGGATCGGTTCATGAACAAGCCGGACACCAAAATCGTGATCCTGACGCTGACGAACCGCTGCAATCTGAACTGCGTCTACTGCTATGAACACAACAAGGAATCCCGGGTCATGTCCTACGAGACGGCCATCGACATTCTGGAGCGGGAAATGAACGCCGATGACGGCTCCAACTTCGTCTGCGTCTACTACTTCGGCGGCGAACCCTTCCTGCAGTTTGACACCATCCGCCGGATCCACAGCTACTTAAAGAGCAAGGAGTGGAAAAAGGGCTGGTTCGCCTTCGCCACCACCAACGGCACGCTGGTACATAAGGAAGAACAGGCGTGGCTGCAGGAGAACAGCGACACCATCGAGATCTATCTCAGCATCGACGGAGATCGGGAGATGCAGAACAAGAACCGCTCCAACTCTTTCGACCTGATCGACATCGACTTCTTCCGTCGGGAGTTCCCCTTCGCCAAAATGACCGTTACCAAGGAGACGCTGCCTCAGATGGCGCAGGGCGTCATCGGTCTGCATGAGATGGGCTTCGAGGTCTCTGCCAATTTGGGGCAGGGCATCGAGTGGCCGGAAGCCTCCGCCGAGGTGCTGGCGCAGCAGCTGTCCATCCTGACGGAGTACTATTTGCAGCATCCGGAAGTAAAGCCCTCCACGGCGCTGAATATGGCGCTTCTGGACTTGGAGCCGGAGGCGGAGCATCCCCGCCGCTTCTGCGGACTGGGGCCGCTGATGCGCTCTTACGATATCGACGGTGTGGACTACCCCTGTCACGCCTTTGCGCCGCTGTGCATCGGCAAGGAGCTGGCGGCGAAGTCCCGCAAGCTGGACTTCTCCTGCCCGCTGTCCCGACTGGAACTGGACGAGAAGTGCCGCACCTGCCCGCTGGTGGGCTACTGCCCCACCTGCTACGGCATCAACTACGGTGCCGCCGGCAACGTCTACCGCATTCGGGAGGATCACTGCCGGATGATGAAGGTACAGTTCCTGGCCAACGCCGCATTCTTCTATCAGAAGTACCGTCTGGGACGGCTGGAGCTGAAGCCGGAGCAGGAACTGAAGCTGCTGCGGAACATTCAGGCCATTCAAACGC
Organism: uncultured Oscillospiraceae bacterium; assembly: GCA_964414495.1. Classification (GTDB taxonomy): domain Bacteria; phylum Bacillota; class Clostridia; order Oscillospirales; family Oscillospiraceae; genus RGIG5472. Next base: position 1,074 of record CAYPWQ010000084.1, on the reverse strand, counting down.
TGCGGCCGTAACCATGGAGGGCTATATCCATCGCTTTGCCCCGCTGTGGGGCGAGTGGACACCTGTGGACGTGCTGGGACAGGGCTCCTTCGGTACCGTGTGGCTGGTGCGGCGGCAGGACGGCGCAGAAGGTGCCGTGAAAGAGGTGGTCATCCCCTTCCATCAGGACACCCTGCGTTCCGCCCGATGGGAAGGTCTGACGGAGGAAGGCGCCAGAGTCTACTTCCGCCGACTGCTGACGGAGACGGAGGCGGAGATCGAACTGATGCGGTCGCTGTGCGGCTGCGAGACGGTGGTGCGCTTCCGGAAAAGTCAGGTGCAGGCGCTGACCGGCCAGGGCGAGTTCGGCTGGGTGATCCACATCCTGATGGATCGACTGGTGCCTTTTTCCGCCCGTTGGGCGGACACCTGCACCGTCAGGGATGCGGCGCAGATGGCGGTGGATATCGCCAAGGCGCTGGAGGCCTGTCAGGAGGCGACCATTGTCCACCGCGACATCAAACCGGACAACCTGTTCTACGACCCCCGCAGCGGTCGGTATCAACTGGGCGACTTCGGTATCGCCCACTATCTGGAACGGCCTACGGAGGGCAAGGGGCGGGCGGGAACGCTGACCCACATGATGCCGGAGGTCTATCAGGGCGCACCGTACACCTGCGGTGCCGATCTGTACGCGCTGGGGATGATCCTGTACCGGCTGCTGAACGACAACCGTATCCCCCTGCTGCCACCCTTTCCGGAGGATTTCGGCCCTCGGGAGCGGGATCGCGCCACGGTGCAGCGGCTTCGCGGTGCGGCCATCCACGCTCCCGCCATATTGGGCTATGCGGCGACGGAGGGCTCCCTGTACCACGGGTACAGCGCTGCCTTCCGCGAGGAAGACCGGTATCTCGCGCTGGCGCTGGGGCGGATCGCCGCTCAGGCCATTGCGGCAAGGCCGGAGGAACGATTCCCCTCCGCCCGCGATTTCCGTACCGCCGTGGAGACGGCGCTGCACCAGTGCCCTGCCCGCTGAAAGCCGCGCTCCTCAGTTCTCCAAGCGCTAACGCTTACCCTACAAGCACCTGCTTTCGC
>CAYPWQ010000083.1:0-4718 GCA_964414495.1 uncultured Oscillospiraceae bacterium | reverse complement strand
ATCATCGAGGGGGCCAGCGAGGGCGCGGGTCTGGGGCACGATTTCCTGCGCCACATCGACCGCTGCCGTCTGCTGGTGCATGTGGTGGACGTTTCCGGCAGCGAGGGCCGCGACCCCGCCGAGGATTTCGACACCATCAACCGGGAGCTGGCCCAGTATTCCCCTGAACTGGCGACCCGGCCCCAGCTCGTGGTGGCCAACAAGATGGACATCTGCGCGGACGAGACGCTGGTGGAGAGCCTGCGGAAAAAGGCAGAGGAGGCGGGCTTCCCCTTCTTCACCCTGTCTGCAGCGGCCCATCAGGGTACCCGCGCTCTGGTGCAGACCATTGCCGAAAAGCTGAGCACCCTGCCCCCTGTGGCGGTGTACGAGCCGGAGTATGTACCCCGGGCCGCCGCCGCGCCCGATGCGGGCGAGGAAGAGGTCTGGGTGGAGAACGATGTCTGGTATGTGGAGGGCGAGTGGATCCGCCGCATCATGGCCAACACCAACTTCGCCGACTACGAGAGCCGCATGTATTTCGACCGTTCTCTCCGCGAGGGAGGCCTGTTCCGCCGGCTGGAGGAGCAGGGCATCAAGGACGGCGACATCGTCTCGCTCTACGACTTCGAGTTTGAATATCAGCGCTGAACGCAGCAGGCGCGGAAGACCGGATGGCCTTCCGCGCCTGTTTTTTGTGCTGTCTCAGTCCAGATAGTGTCCCACGGGGCTGGAATTGTACTGCTTGATGACCTTCACCAGCAGGGAGCCGTCGGGCTGCTCCGTTTCCTCCACGATCCTGTACTGGGTGCGGTTGCGCTCCAGCGTCTTCTTGTACTGGGCGACCTCTTCCTTCACCAGCTTCACCGCGTGGTCGTGACCCAGCTCGTCCTTCAGCAGAAAGTGGAGCGTCTGGCAGATGCAGGCAGACTGAATGCGCTTCATCGGATGTTCCCTCCATTGTCAAAATGTTGTGATCCTGCCTCTGCCGCACCCGCGAGGAGCAGGGGGCAGAGTTGGATAATGTTATTTTATCACCCGGTTTTTCCGGATTTCAAAGGCGATCCTGCACAAAAATGATACGATTCAGGGAAGTTGCATTCTGGGCAGGACGCGCAGGAAGGCGGCGCGTTTTTCCTTGCGCCGCCGCGCCGCATATGCTACAATGAAGGAAAGAAATGAGAGGGAGGCGGGCCCATGACGGAAAAGGAAAAGATGCTTTCGCAGCGGCTCTATGATGTGAATGCCGATCCGCTCCTCCGGCAGGAGTGGCTGCGGGCCAAGGAGCTTTGCCGCCGCTTCAATCAGCTTTCGCCCGCGGCGGTGGAGGAGCAGCAGGCGCTGCTGCGGCAGCTGCTGGGCAGCATGGGGGAGAACTGCTGTATCCTGGCCGATTTCTGGTGCGACTATGGATACAATATTCATGTGGGACGGGACTTTTTCGCCAACCACGGTCTGGTGATCCTGGATCCTGCGCCGGTGCGCTTCGGCGATCATGTGTTCATCGGGCCAAGCTGCGGCTTTTATGCCGCCGGTCATCCTCTGGATACCGCCCGCCGGGATCGGGGACTGGAATACGCTTATCCCATCACGGTGGGGGATCATGTGTGGTTCGGCGGCGGGGTGCAGGTGCTGCCGGGAGTCAGCATCGGCAGCGACACGGTCATCGGCGCGGGCAGCGTGGTGACGCGGGACATCCCGGATCACTGTGTGGCGGTGGGGAATCCCTGCCGTGTGCTGCGCCCCATCACAGAGGCAGACGAGGTGACCTGCTGGGATCGCTGAGCGGAAAAACGGCCAAAAGCCGCAGAGAGAAAGGAGCGACAGCGTATGTACGAAGCCATCCGGCGTCCGACGCAGCCGAAGCGGAGCCGCACACTGACCCTGCCGCTGCTGCTTTGCGGCATTATCCTCGGCGCGGGGGTGCTGCTGTTTGTCTGGGCGGGGCACTATCAGATGCAGTTCCGCTCCTTCATTCAGGAGCTGGGCGAGGTGACCATGGAGGCCCGGCAAAAGGGCAGCTATTCCGTCCGCGTGGAGGGCGAGGCGGTGGATTTTGACGACGAGGAACTCTCCCGCCTGTTTTACCGGCTCTCGCAGGCGGGCAGCGGCAGACCCGGCGACGCGCCGGGGAGCGAGCCGGAGGTGGTCGTGGACTATGGCGGCGGCGTCACGCTGGAGATCTGGATCGTGCCGCTGGTGAACCCTGGCAACGAGTGGACGGAGGGACCCTTCTTCCGCTATACCGGGCGGGAGGGGCAGATCTACTGCTACGACACCGATCAGCTGCGGCCGGACAGCTTCCTGCGGCTCTTCTCCTGAGAGCGGCGGCGCGGCAGGCCGCGGAACAACGGAACAGACGAAAGCGCGGCCGCTCCATGAGCGGCCGCGCTGCTTTTTTATTTTGGGAAGGGGGAAGGCTCAGTCGCCGCGGCCCTCCAGCAGACCCACCAGACGGTCGGTCAGCGTCCAGATCCCCACGATCAGGGCGATGAGCACGCCAGCCGGAACAGCCAGCACCGCGATGGCGGCGAAGGCGAGACACATGAGCGCCGAGCAGAGTCCGTGGAGCCCGCGGCGGGCGCCGCCGCGGGAGACGGCGGCGAAGCGTTTGGGGCAGACCATGGCTCAGTCCTCCCTTGCGCCGCTGACGATGGCGAAATAGGCATTGGAGGTGAGACGATAGACCGCCGCATAGAACACGGCGAACACCAGTACCGTCACGCCCATGACCGCCAGCATCAGCGGGAGATTGCGGAGATTGAACAGCGCCACCATGCGCTTCACCATGGGGAAGGCAAAGGCGAGATGCAGCACCGCCATGGCGAGGGGCAGGAAGAACACGGTGCGCAGCTGGGAATCCACGCTGCGGCGGATATCCTCCCGGGTCATGCCCACCTTGCGCATGATGGCAAAGCGGCTCTCGTCCTCGTAGCCCTCGGTGATCTGCTTGTAATAGAGGATGAGCACCGTGGCGGCCAGAAACACCACCGACAGCAGCGCACCCAGGAAGAAGATGCCCGCAAAGGTGCCGTAGAAATCGCTGCGCTGGGTCTCGCGGCATTCGACGGAGCAGGAGTAGAAGCCGCCCTCGCCGCTGATGTCCAGCGCCCGCACACGCTGGCGGATGACCTCGCCCAGGGCGATCTGCCCCGCCGCGTCCAGATTCGTGTCGAACTGCCAGGTGAAGGAGACGCGGCACTCGTCCTCCAGATTATGGAGCTCATAGACGATGCTCGCCATGGGGCGGCTGAGATCGGGCACCACCAGGAACAGGGCGGGGATCACGTTGGTGACGGCCGCCTGACTGCCCATGATCTTCTCCACCTGCTTCTTGATGCGGAACACCGTGCCGTCCCGCATGGTGATGGCGTCGCCGTCGAAGGCGCAGTTGACGCAGCAGAGCAGCGCCTCGTCCTCGGCGAGGGTCTCCTCCGTCCCCATGGTGCGGTTATAGTCCGCAAGGGGGATAAAGGCCACGTCCCGCAGGGCATCCATGGTGGAGAGATCGGCATCGTTCACCTGACTGTAATCCAGCGTCAGCTCACCGCGGCGCAGCAGACCCGTGGCGGAGGCGCTGAGATAGCGCTCCTCGTTTTCGACCGTTACGCCGTTTTCATCGAGGATGCCCTGCACGGTATCCACGACGAGCTGCACCTTTTCCTCCGTATATGCCCGCTCCTCCCGATCAGAGAGATAGTCGGTGTATACGCTCAGCTGCTGGGGATAGCGGGCATGGAGACTGTCCTCCGTGCCGAAATAGAGGCTGCCCGCCCCCAGCATCATCACCAGCACCATGGTGCTGAGGATGCAGATGGAGGCGAGACCCTCGCCGCTGCGCCGCATACGGAAGGCCATGGAGGAGACGGAGACGAAGTGTGCCTTCTGGTAGTAATAGCGTTTGTTCTTCTGCAGGAGGCGGCAGAGCACCACAGAGCCCGCGATGAAGAGCAGATACGTGGCGACGATGACAAGTCCCACCGCGATGAAGAACCACGCCATGGCAGCGAGCGGGCTCTTGATGGAGACGGCGATGTAATACGCCGCCGCCAGCAGCACCACGCCCGCAAGACCCAGCAGGTAGTTGGCCTTCGGGGGCTTTTCGCCGGCGCTCTCGCTCTTCATGAGGGACACGGCGCTCATGCGGCGGAGCTGCCAGAGATTGTCAAGATAGATCAGCGCGAAGATGGGGACAAAGATCAGCAGCGCGTCCTTCAGCGCGTCGGCGCTGACGGTGAAGGCATAGGTGGTGCCGCCGCCCAGCGCGCGGATCAGACCCAGCTCCGCCAGCTTGGAAAGCAGGATGCCCCCGGCAAGGCCGCTTATCATGGCGAACAGCAGGACGAGCCCCGTTTCCCACAGCAGCACGCGGCTGAGATCGCCCTTGCTCATGCCAAGGATGTTGTAAAGGCCGAATTCCTTTTTCCGCCGCCGCATGAGGAAGGAATTGGTGTAAATGAGGAACAGCAGGGCGAACAGCGCCACGATCCAGGTGCCCAGACCCAGCATCATGGCGGTGGTGCGTCCGCCCGCCATCTTATTCAGCGCGGGCAGCGCCGCCAGATAGTGGATGAGATAGAACATCATCACCATGCCGCCGCAGGTCAGCAGATACGGCGTATAGAGCCGCCGGTTCTTGCGGATGCCGTCCCAGGCCAGGTGGAGATAGAGACTGCGCTTCATACCGCAGCACCGCCTGTCGCCAGCATGGTCAGGGTGTCGGAGATCTTCTGATAGAG
>CAYPWQ010000082.1:0-4722 GCA_964414495.1 uncultured Oscillospiraceae bacterium | reverse complement strand
GCGCTCCAGATTGGTCAGCACATCGGCCCAGACAAAGCCCGCCTCGATGGAGCAGCTGCCCTGCTGCAGACGGCGGATGTGGCGGGCGCGGAGCTGCTCCTTCAGCGTGTCCACCACCTCTTCCAGCGGCTCCACTAGCGCCGCGGCGCTGATGTCACTCTCGAGGAAGGCCCTGATGGCCAGATCCATGGTCTCGTTCACTGCGCTGCAGAGCAGATCCAGCTCCTTCTGCGCCTCGGCGGAGAAGCGGATGCCCTTGCTCTCGATCTCCTCCACTGACTCCACCAGATTCACGGCGTGGTCGGAGATGCGCTCGAAGTCGCCGATGATGTGCAGCAGCTTGGCGGATTCCGTGTTGTCCTGCTCGTTCATGGGCTGGGCGCTGAGCTTCACAAGATAGGTGCCGAGCACGTCCTCGTACTGGTCGGCCTCGCCCTCCTTGCGGCGGATCTCCGCCGCCTCGGCGGCATCGTAATGCTTCAGCTGATCGAGGGCAGACTTCATGGCCTTCACGGAAACGGCGGCCATGGTCTCGGTCAGGGCGCTGCACTGCTGGATGGCGAAGGCAGGGGTGGCCAGCAGGCGCTCGTCCAGCATGGTGCGCTTTTCCGCCGTCTTGGCATCCGGCACGATGCGGCAGGCCAGCTTCTCCAGCAGGCCGCTCATGGGCAGCAGGATGACGGTGCAGGTCACGTTGAACACCGAGTGCGCCACGGCGATGCCCATGGCATCCACCGGGCCGTCCACAAAGGCCAGATCCAGCAGGGCGTTGGCCCCGCAGAAGAGCGAGAGGCACACGGCGGTGCCGATGATGTTGAAGCTCAGGTGCACCACGGCAGCGCGGCGGGCGTTGCGGCTGGTGCCCACGGAGGAGAGCAGCGCCGTCACGCAGGTGCCGATGTTCTGGCCCATGATGATGGGGATGGCCGCGCCGAAGGTGATGCTGCCGGTGCTGGAGAGCGCCTGCAGGATACCGACGGAGGCGGAGGAGGACTGGATGATGGCGGTGAGCACCGCGCCCGCCAGCACGCCCAGGATGGGATTGGTAAAGACCGTCAGGATATTGCGGAACTCCGGCACATCCTTCAGCCCGGAGACAGAGGCGGACATGATATCCATGCCGTACATGAGGGCGGTGAAGCCCAGCAGGATCATGCCGATGTCCTTCTTGCGGCTGCTCTTGCTGAACATGCAGAGGGCCGTGCCGATGAGGGCCAGGATGGGCGTGAAGGACGAGGGCTTCAGCAGCTCCATAAAGAGGCTGTCGCCCTGGATGCCGGTGAGGCTCAGGATCCAGGCCGTGGCCGTGGTGCCCACGTTGGCACCCATGATGACGTTGATGGCCTGCTTCAGCGTCATGATGCCGGAGTTGACAAAGCCCACCACCATGACCGTGGTGGCAGAGGAGGACTGGATCACCGCCGTCACCGCAAGGCCCGTGAGAAAGCCCGCCATTTTGTTGCTGGTCATGCGGGCCAGCAGGCTCTTGAGGCTGCTGCCGGCGCTCTTTTCCAGGTATTCGCCCATGAGGTTCATGCCCATCAGGAAGAGGCAGAGCCCTCCGATCAGATTCAGTCCGTCAAAAATCGTCATTGCGTCAGTTCCTTTCCACGCGGATTCTTTTCTGTCATTTTGTAAACCTCAGGCAGTATAACGCGGCAAGATTAAATCTGAAACCGGGCGGAGGTAAAATTCCTGTTAAATCGCAGTGCTTTTTCCACAAAAAAGAAAAGCGGCGCTGTGCCGCTTTTCCTCTTTCTTTTTTACATCAGTGTCTGACCGTTGATCTCCAGCCGGAACTGCATGCCCAGCGCCTCCGCCGCCTTGCGGCACATGAGCATCCGCTGCAGGAAGATCTCGAAATACTCCATGACGGTGCTGTAATGCGGGTCGATGGCAAGGCTCAGGCGCACCTCGCTGTGGTCCTCGCTGATGGTGAGGGCCGCCTTCTCCACGGAGTAGTTCACCCGGTCGTGGATGTCGAAGTCCGCGCCCTCCTTCTTCTGCACGCGGCTGCGCCGCACGTCGGACTTATCCGCCAGGATCAGCGCCGCCGCCATGGGGCTCACCGGGCGGCCGGTGCCCTCGTCGTGGTTGCCGATGGCGGTGACGATGTCGCTGATCTCCTCCGCGTCCATGCCGAGATTGTCGAGGATGCGGAAGGCCATGACTGCGCCGCTCTGGGAATGGTCGCTGCGGTTGACGAGGTTGCCGATGTCGTGCATGTAGGCTGCGATCTGCCCCAGCTCCACCGTCCGGGCGGGATAGCCCAGCGTCTCCAGAATATAGCGGCAGTTCTCTGCCACAAGGCCCACATGGGCAAAGGCATGCTCTGTAAAGCCCAGCGCCTGCAGGGAATCTCCCGCCTTGCGGATATAGGTGCGGATGGTTTCATTGTGTCGAATGTCGTGATAGGTGATCATATGCTCTCCCTTCCAAAGATCACGGTAAAGGTGCTGCCGCGTCCCGGCTCGCTCTCCAGCTCCAGACGGGCGCCGTGATACTGCGCCGCGTGCTTCACGATGGAGAGACCCAGACCCGTGCCGCCGATGGCGCGGCTGTGGCTCTTATCCACACGGTAAAAGCGTTCGAACACCCGATTCTGGTGCGCCAGCGGGATGCCGATGCCCGTGTCCGCCACGGCAAGGCGCAGCTCCCGCTCCCGCCGGGTCAGAGAAACGGTGACGCTGCCGCCCTCGTGGTTGTATTTGATGGCGTTGTCGCAGAGGTTGTAGATCATTTCGCCCAACAGGGCCCGGACGCCGGGGATCACGGTCTCCTCCCCCGTGAGGGTCAGGGTCACGCCCTTCTTCTCCGCCGTGGGGCGCAGGCTCTCCAGCGTCTCGGCCGCAAGCGCCCGCAGAGCCACCGGCTCACTCTCCGCCGGCAGGCTGCCCTCGTCCAGACGGGACAGACCGATGATGTCGTCCACCAGGGCGATGAGGCGGCGGCACTCCCGGTAGATATCCCCGGAGAACTCGCTGACCTTTTCCGGCGGCACCAGTCCCTCCTTCATGAGCTCCGCAAAGCCGGAAATGGAGGTCAGGGGCGTTTTCAGCTCGTGGGAGACATTGGCGGTGAACTCCCGCCGCAGTGCCTCGCGCTCCTCCCGCTCCGTCACGTCCATCAGGATGATCACCACGCCGCCCACGTGCCCGTCGGACACCACGGCGTTGGCCACCACCTGATAGGTGCCGCCCTCCAGCGCCAGCGTCATCTCCGTGCGCTCGCCGTCGAGCGCCGCCTCCGCCGCCTGCAATATCTCGCTGCGGCAGCCGCTCTCCCGCAGGTTCGAGACCTCCTCGCCCCCGCTGAGCAGCGCCAGGGCGCTGGCATTGCCGGAGAGAATGTTCAGCCGCCGGTCGGCCAGCAGAAAGCCCTCCTTCATATGGGCGGTGACGGCACTGAATTCATGCCGCCGGGTGCGCAGCTCATCCATCTGACGGCGGATGGTGCGGTTCTGCTCCCGGATGCGTCCGGCCAGCGGCTCCAGCTCCGGATAGACCGGCTCGGGGGACATGCCCTCCAGATCCATGTCATTGATGGGGCGCACGATCTGCCGCGCGGCCCGCAGGGCCAGCAGGGCCGAACAGAGCGCCGCAAGGATGGCCAGAGCGATCAGCGGCAGCGACAGCTGCCGCAGCAGGCCCGCCGCCGTCTCCTGTCGGCAGGAGAGGCGCAGCACCGTGCCGTCGTCCAGACGGCGGGCATAGTACAGCGTCCGCTCCAGCGCCGAATCGGCGCGGCGCACGCTCCGCCCCTCGCCCGTTTCCAGAGCGGCGCGCACCTCCTCCCGCTCCAGATGGTTTCCCGGCTGGGCAGAGGCCGGCGCACTGTCATACAGCACCGCGCCATCCGCGCCGATCCAGCTCAGGCGCTCGTCCGTCCGCAGGGTCCTGAGATAGTCCCCGCCCAGCAGCGCCACGCCCTGGATCACGCAATCCGCCTCCGCCGAGAGGCGGTCGAAGGCCTGCTCCTCCTGCTGACGGTAGACCGCCGCCAGCAGCAGCGCGCAGCTCAGCAGCAGGGCCAGCATCCCGGTGAAAAAGGCGCTGCGGAAGATCCGTCCGGTCATGCGCCGCCCCCGATCTTATAGCCCACGCCCCGCACCGTTTCGATGCAGCTGCCGCTCTCGCCCAGCTTGGCGCGCAGCGTACGGATATGCACGTCCAGCGTCCGGTTCTCGCGGCCCATGCCGCTGCCCCAGACGCGATCCATCAGCGTGTCGCGGGAGAGCACCGCCCCCCGGTTCTCCAGCAGCAGGCAGAGCAGCTCGAACTCCTTGTGCGTCAGCACCACGTCGCTGCCCCCCACGCGCACCACATGCTTCTCCGGGCAGACATAGAGCTCGCCCACCCGGTATTCCCGGCGGCCGTTCCCGGTCTGCACCCGGCGCAGCAGCGCCCGCACCCGGGCCACCAGCTCCATCATGCCGAAGGGCTTGGAGATGAAATCGTCCGCCCCCTCGTCCAGACCCACCACGCGGTCATATTCCGTGTTTTTCGCCGTGAGCATGATGACCGGCAGCTGCCGCGTCGCCCCCGCGCCGCGCAGCTTCCGCAGCACCGCAAGGCCATCCTCCTCCGGCAGCATGATGTCCAGCAGCACCAGCTCCGGCGTCTCCGCCGCCATGGTGCGCCAGAACTCCGAGGGCAGGGCAAAGCCCTTCGCCTGATAGCCCTGGCTCTCCAGCGTGTAGATCACGAGCTTGCGGATACTGTC
>CAYPWQ010000081.1:0-4748 GCA_964414495.1 uncultured Oscillospiraceae bacterium | reverse complement strand
ATGACCTTCAACGTCAGCGGAAAGAAGCTCAACGCCATTTTGAACCAGCGCTCACAGGACATGCTGGCCGCCAACAACTGGAACGTGGTGCAGTATGCCGTCCTCGTCCACATGCTGGCGCAGGTCTCGGGTCTCGAGGCCGGCGAGCTGGTGCACGTCATCGCCGACGCCCACATCTATGACCGGCACATCCCCATCATCGAAAAGATGCTGCGGCAGGAGCCCATGGATGCGCCGCAGTTCTCTCTCGACCCCGCCGTGCAGGATTTCTATGCCTTCACGCCGGAGAGCATCCGCGTGGAAAACTATCGCTACAGTCCCTTTGAGGACAAGATCCCCGTGGCCATCTGACCGCGGAGCAGGAGGATATCGCCATGATCGCCATTGCCGCCGTTTCCGAAAACTGGGGCCTTGGGAAGAACGGGCAGCTGCTCTTCTCCCTGCCCACCGACATGCGCCGCTTCCGCACCCTGACCTCGTACATGACCGTGGTCATGGGCCGCAAAACGCTGGAGTCCTTCCCCGGCGGCAAGCCCCTGCCAAGACGCCGGAACATCGTCCTCACCTCCCGCACCGCGTCCATCGAGGGGGCGGAGATCGTGCACAGCATCAACGAGCTGCTGGCGCTGGTGGCGGACGAGCCGGCGGAGGAGGTCTATGTGGTGGGCGGTGCACAGGTCTATGCCGCGCTGCTGCCCCACTGCGAAAAGGTGCTGCTGACCAAGGTCTTTGTCCCGGCGGAGGCGGACGCTTTCTTCCCGGATCTGGACGCCGACCCCGACTGGCAGGCGGAGAACCCCTCGGAGATTCTGGAGGAAAACGGCCTGCGCTTTCAGTTCATCGACTATATCCGCCGATAAATCGGCAATTTCCGCTATTATATTGTTCGATTTTAGAGAGGAGGTCTTGCCATGCCGCAGCTGGACACGGATATCCGCTATCTCCCCGGCGTGGGCGAGACCCGTGCCAAAGCACTGAAGCGTCTCGGCATCGGGACGCTTTTCGATCTGCTGCGCTGGTTTCCCCGCCGCTATGAGGATCGGCAGCTCTATCCCTCCATCGCCGCCCTGCCTCTGGGCGAGTGCGGCGCGGTGACGGCTATGGTGGCGAACACTCCCACCCTCAGCCGCATCCGCAAGGGTCTGAATCTGGTGAAGTTCCGGGCCGTGGACGAGAGCGGCGCGCTGGACATCACCTTTTTCAACCAGCCCTACGCCCGGGAGCAGTTTCACCGGGGCGAGAGCTATACCTTTTATGGCCGGGTGGAGGGAACGCTCCTCCGCCGTCAGATGGCCAACCCCGTGGCGGAAAAAGAGGGGCTCTGCCGTCTCACCGGCGGCATCGTCCCCGTCTATCCGCTGGCTGCCGGACTCACGCAGTCACTGCTGCTGAAGCTCATGCGGCAGGCGCTGGCCGACGGCGCCGCGCAGCTGCCGGAGGAGCTGCCGGAGGAGCTGCGCCAGGCTCACGGGCTCTGCCCCGTGGGCTATGCCTACGAGAATATCCACTTTCCTGCCTCTCCCGAGGCGCTGGAGACCGCCCGACGCCGCCTCGCCTTCGAGGAGCTGTTTTTCCTGGCAGCGGGGCTGCGGCTCTGGCGGGCAGAGCGCACACGCCTGCGCGTCACGCCCTGTAAAGTCATTGACCTTGCACCCTTTTATGCCGCCCTGCCCTTCACCCTCACCGGCGCGCAGCGCCGCGCCATTGAGGAGGGCCTCAACGACATGTGCAGCGGCACGCCCATGAGCCGCCTCTGTCAGGGCGACGTGGGCAGCGGCAAGACCATGGTGGCGGCGGCGCTGTGCTGGTTCGCCGCGCAGAACGGGTTACAGACCGCTTTCATGGCTCCCACCGAAGTGCTGGCCGAGCAGCATTTCCATACCCTTGCCCCGCTGATGGCGCGTCTCGGTCTCCGCACGGCGCTGCTCACCGGCTCCACCGGCGCAAAGGCGCGGCGGGAGCTGCTCACACAGCTGGCCGCGGGCGAGATCGACCTGCTCCTCGGCACCCATGCCCTCATCAGCGAGGATGTGACCTATCACCGGCTGGGTCTGGTGGTGACGGACGAGCAGCACCGCTTCGGCGTGCGGCAGCGCGCCGCCCTGTCGGAAAAGGGCATCCATCCCCACATGCTGGTCATGTCCGCCACGCCCATCCCCCGGACGCTGGCCCTGATCCTCTATGGCGATCTGGACGTATCCCTCATCGACGAGCTGCCCCCCGGGCGGCAGAAGATCGACACCTTCTTTCTCCCCGGCAGCTACCACGCGCAGATCTATGCCTTTCTCCGCAAGCAGGCCGCCGAGGGGCGGCAGGCCTATGTGGTCTGCCCCATGGTGGAGGAGAACGGCGAGCTGCCGGACGAGCGCAGGGCCGTGACGGAATACGCGCAGACGCTGCAAAACGATGTGTTTCCCGATCTGCGCATCGGCTGCGTCCATGGCCGCATGAAGCCGAAGGAGAAGGCTGCTGCCATGGCCGCCTTTTCCGCGGGCGAAACAGACATCCTCGTCTCCACCACGGTGATCGAGGTGGGCGTGGACGTGCCCAATGCCACGGTGATGCTGGTGGAGAATGCCGAACGCTTCGGCCTCAGCCAGCTCCATCAGCTGCGGGGCCGCGTGGGCCGCGGCTGCCACAAGTCCTATTGCATCCTGCTCTCCGACAGTCAGAATCCCGAGACGCGGGCGCGTCTGAAGGTCATGACCGAGACCGGCGATGGCTTCCGCATCGCGGAGGAGGATCTGCGTCTGCGGGGCCCCGGCGACTTCTTTGGCCAGCGGCAGCATGGCCTGCCCGCCATGCGGACGGCGGATCTCAGCTGCGACATGGCGCTTTTGCAGGAGGCGCAGGCCGCGGCGGAGGAGCTGCTGCGGCAGGATCCCGATCTCCGGCAGCATGCCGCCGTCCGGGAAAAGCTGCGCCGCCTCTTTGCGGAAAGTGCGGACACGCTGAATTGACAACAACAGAGTTCCGGGAGGAAACCCCTATGAAGATCACATCCAGATATTTCGGCACCACGGCGGATGGCCGCACCGTCACGGAATTTACGCTCCGCAGCGCCCATGTGCAGGTCTCCGTGCTGGACTATGGCGCGGTGATCCGCTCCATCCTCGTCCCCGACCGGGAGGGGCGGCCTGTGGACGTGGTGCTGGGCTATGACGATCTCGCCGCCTATGAGAGCAATCTGTGCAGCTTCGGCGCCCTCATCGGCCGCTTCGCGGGCCGCATCCGGGAATCCCGCTTCCTGCTGAACGGGAAGGAGGTCGCCCTCGCCCCCAACTGCGGGCGGCACCATCTCCATGGCCCCTTTGCCCACCAGCTGCTGCATGCCACAGTCTCCGGCGGGGCGCTGATCCTCAGCGGCTTCAGCCCAGCCGGGGAGGAGGGCTATCCCGGCGATCTCCGCTTCTCCGTGACCTATACCCTCAGCGAGGACGGCGTTCTCGGCATGGTCTATGACGCGGAGAGCAGCGAGGACACCATCGTGAATCTCACAAATCACAGCTATTTCAATCTCAGCGGACACGACAGCGGCTCTGTGCTGAAGCAGGAGCTGCAGCTCAGCGCCTCCCGCATCCTCGAAAACGACGACGAGCTCTGTCCCACGGGCGAGCTGCTCTCCGTGGCGGGCACACCCTTCGACTTCCGCCGCCTCGCCCCCATCGGGCAGGGCTTTCCCCTGCGGGGCGAGCAGATGGAGTTTGCGGGAGGCTATGACCACTGCTTCCTGCTGGATGAGGGGGCAAACATCGCCGCCATCGCCCACAGTCCCCAGACGGGCATCGCCATGGAGCTGGTGACCACCCAGCCTGCCCTGGTGTTTTACAGCGGCAACTTCCTCTCCGACCATCCCGCCCGGGGCAAGGGCGGCGCGCTGTACGATGCCCGCACGGGCTTCTCGCTGGAGGCGCAGCACGCGCCGGACAGCCCCAATCTGCCGGACATGGCGCAGCCCATCCTGCGGAAGGGCGAGCGCTATCACGAGGCGACGCTGCTGAAATTCGTCACGCTGCGGGAACAGGCAGCGGAATAACAGGGAAAAAGCGCGGTATGGCATGGCCATACCGCGCTTTTGGTTTTCCGTTACCGCACCGTGAGCGCGCCGTCTTTCACGTCCACGCAGAGAGTCTGTCCCAGCTCCGCCGCGCCGGAGAGGATCCGCCGCGCCAGCAGGGTCTCCACCGTGTGCTGGAGATAGCGGCGCAGGGGCCGCGCACCGTACTGCGGGTCGTAGGCCGCGTCGATGACAAAGCGCTTGGCCGCCTCCGTCAGCACGCAGGAGAGCTGCTTCTCCGCAAGGCGGCGGTTCAGCGCCGCGATCTGCAGATCGATGATGGCGGTGATGTGCTCCTTCGTCAGCGGCTGATAGAACACGATCTCATCCAGACGGTTCAGGACTTCCGGCCGGAAGCTGCGGCGCAGCAGCTGCTGCACCTGCTCCTTTGCCTCGTCGGAGACATGGCCGTTGTCATCCATGCCGTCCAGCAGATTCTGGCTGCCGAGATTGGAGGTCAGGATGATGACGGTGTTCTTGAAGTCCACCGTCCGGCCCTGAGAGTCCGTCACGCGGCCGTCGTCCAGCACCTGCAAAAGGATGTTGAACACGTCGGGATGGGCCTTTTCCACCTCATCAAAGAGGATCACGCTGTACGGCCGGCGGCGCACCGCCTCCGTCAGCTGACCGCCCTCCGCATAGCCCACATAGCCGGGAGGCGCACCGATGAGGCGGGAGACAGAGAACTTCT
>CAYPWQ010000080.1:0-4805 GCA_964414495.1 uncultured Oscillospiraceae bacterium | reverse complement strand
CCCACCTACGCGGAGCTGCTCAATAACGCATAACCTGACCGCTGCGCCCCCGGTACGGCTCTCCCGTGCCGGGGGCGTTCTTCTGCTTCTTGCTGAAAAAAACGGCGTTTTTCTCACACCGGATGACCGGAAAACCGTACTGATAGGGTGAAAGGCCCTTTCAATCTGATCTCAGGGAGGAACCGCATGGATGATCTGGAACTGATCGAACTCTACTTTGCCCGCGACGAGCGGGCACTCCGGGGAACCGAGGAGAAGTACGGAAGGCTCTGCCTGACGATCGCAGGCAACCTTCTCGCCCGCCGCGAGGACGCGGAGGAATGCGTGAACGACGCCTATCTCGCCCTCTGGAACGCCATCCCGCCCCAGCGCCCGCTGGTCTTTTCCGCTTACCTGGCCCGCATCACCCGGAATCTGGCGCTGAAAAAATGGGAGCAGCTCTCTGCGCGGAAGCGCAATCCAGCCGCCCTGACCTCGTTTGAGGAGCTGGATGACTGCCTTTCCGGCGGTGAAAGCCCGGAAAATGAGGTAGAGGCCAGACAGATCAAGGAGCTGATCGACCGTTTTCTCTGGCAGCAGAGCGAGGAACGGCGCAATGTGTTTATCCGGCGATACTGGTATTTTGACTCTGTCAAAAGCATTGCCGGGCAGACCGGCTTTACCCAGAACAAGGTAAAATCCATTCTGTATGACATGCGCCGGAAATTGCGCGCATGCTTAGAAAGTGAGGGCATCGAGCTATGAATCAAATGCAGTTTTTGAAGCAGCTGGAGCGCATGGACGACCGTCTGGTGCAGCAGGCGCAGCAGCTTCCCAACTATGCGCTGGCATCCCGCCGCAGGGGGATGCAGCGCCTCTGTGCGGCCGCCGCCGTGCTCGTCCTGACCGTCGGGAGCTTCAGCGCGGGCGCGCTGGCCTTTTCCCGCGAAACCATCGTTGAAGTCCCGGCGCAGCAGGAGACTGTCACGCTGGAGGAGCTGGATCTGGCGCTGATCCTGCCGGATGAGTGGAAGGAGCGCTACGTCGTGATCGAGGATCGCTTTGTCCCCACGGATTCCACCATGTGGGAATTCTGCGCCAAAACGGTCTACGAGGCAGGACAGGCGGCAGAGGCAGCGGGCGGCTTCCCGTACCGGGGCACGCTGTTCACCATCTTCCGCTATGCTGACCGTGCCATGTCGGCGGAGGAATTTCAGAGCGGAGACATCGCCGGGATCGGCCGCTATCTCTTTGCGACGGAGGATGCGACCTACGCCATCCTGTACGCGACAGATGTGCAGTTTGATCCGGAGGATCCCGCGCAGCAGATGGAGTGGAATACCTTGCAGCAGTCGGCAGATGAGATCCAGCTCCTGATCGGCCGCCGCTTTGACGGCTGAACGCGGCGCGCACAGAGCAGCTGACCCACCGTATGGTCAGGGCCATACCTCAGTTCAAGCCTGACCAGCTCGTGCAGTCTGCCGCAATTTCGAAAGGTAAAAGGGCCGCCCGAACGGAAAACGTTCGGGCGGCCCTTTTTCTATTCCGATAAACGCTTTGCGGCCATCGCACGGTGCTGCCGCGCTTCCCTTTCTGCGCCTGCTCAGCCGCTCACTTCACCTTTGTGACCCCGGCGCGGTGCAGCTGGATGAACTGCACCAGCATCAGCAGCAGGAACAGGGCGCTGCAATAGCCAAAGATGGGGTAGAGCACGCCGATGAGATCGCCGAAGCCATAGAGACTGGCGATGAAGGCCAGAGCCGTGAAACCGCCCAGCCAGCGGCGGCTCTTCTCGCGCACCGGGCGGAACTTCCGGGAGAGGAAATCCGTCATGCTGACGAGACTGGAAAGCGCCGTGCCGAACATGGCGAGGGCCAGCAGCAGCGCATAGAGATAGGATGCCCAGCGGCCGAACTGCCCCGCCAGCACCAGCATGGGCAGCTCCGCAGCCGCCGCCTCAGGATAAAAGCTCAGGCAGAGCAGCACGCTGAGGGCGATGGCCAGCAGCCCCACCGAGCCCATGCTCACGCCGCGGTAGATCGTCTTTTTATCCGGGATAAAGCCCGCGAAGGGCACCATAAGGCCGATGATGCCGAATACATTATAGCACGCGAAGTTCACCGCGCCCGCCGCCCAGTTGCCCAGCATACCATTCTCGCCGCTCTTCACTTCCCAGACAATGGCTGTAAAGTCATTGCGCCATACCGTGATGATGCCGAACAGCAGCGTCACCACCACCAGCATGGGGACGGAAAAGGAAAAGGCCGACACCACGCCCTGCAGGCCGAAGGCGGCCACCAGCAGCACCAGCAGGCAGAAGATCAGGCTGCCCACCATGTGGGGCAGACCGAAGAGCTGCTCCAGCAGCGCGCCGATGCCGGCGCTCATGATGGCGGCAACGCCGAACAGGAACACCACGTTCAGCACGCTCATGAACGTCCGCAGGATGGGGATGTTCCAGGGGATCACCATGCGGTCCATCTCCGCCTCCTGCGTGATCTGGGACAGGCGCAGGATCAGGATGCCGTATGTAAAAAGCAGCGCGATGGCCAGCAGGATGCCGAAATAGCCGCCGAGCCCATACGAGCCGAAAAACTGCCAGAGCTCCTGCCCGGAAACGTAGCCTGCACCAAGGAAGCAGCCGGCGAACACGAAGGCCAGCCGCAGCGGGGTCAATTGCTTCATTCTGTTTCTCCTTTGTTTACCCTTTGACACTCTCCCTATTCTAACACGTCTGTCAAGACCCCTGCGCCAAGAATGAATTTTCGCCATTATCACTTTTTATGTATATTTGCTATTGAATTTTTATATCCCAAGCGGTATGATAGGGCATATATTTTTTGAAAGAGGTGTAGATTTCATGAGCAATGTCATCATTCCCCAGGGGTATACGACTCCTCTGCCCAATTATGAGATGCAGCGGGCCATTGAGTTCATCAAGAGCAACTTCCAGGTGAATCTGAGCAATGCGCTGAATCTGCGCCGCGTGTCCGCGCCCCTGTTCGTGGACGTGAACTCCGGTCTGAACGACAATCTGAACGGCTATGAGCGCCCCGTGGGTTTCGACATCCCCGACGTGGGGGTGAACGGCGTGGTGGTGCACTCTCTGGCCAAGTGGAAGCGCATGGCTCTGAAGCAGTACGGCTTTCATCCGGGCAAAGGCCTCTATACCGACATGAACGCCATCCGCCGCGACGAAGAGGTGGACAACATTCACTCCATCTATGTGGATCAGTGGGACTGGGAAAAGGTCATCACCCGCGAGGACAGAACGGTGGACTATCTGAAGCAGACCGTCCGCGCCATCGTGCAGGCCGTCTGCGAGACCTCTGAGGCGGTGAACGTGGCCTTCCCCAGCATCCGGGTGAAGCTGGACCGCGAGGTCTGCATCCTGACCACGCAGGAGCTGGAGGACATGTATCCCGACCTGACGCCCAAGCAGCGCGAGGATGCCATCTGCCGCAAGCACCACAGCGTGTTCCTCATGCAGATCGGCAAGACGCTGCGCTCCGGCAGCAAGCACGATGGCCGCGCCCCCGACTATGACGACTGGGAGCTGAACGGTGACATCCTCATGTGGAACCCCGTCCTGGAGCGTGCCTTCGAGATCTCCTCCATGGGCATCCGCGTGGATGAGGAGGCCATGAAGCGTCAGCTCATGCTCTCCAAGTGCGAGGAGCGGGCGGAGCTGCCCTTCCATAAGGCTTTGCTGAACGGCGAGCTGCCCCTCTCCATCGGCGGCGGCATCGGCCAGAGCCGCCTCTGCATGCTGATGCTGGGTACCTGCCACATCGGTGAGGTGCAGGTCAGCCTCTGGGACGAAAAGACGCTTGCCGTCTGTAAGGCCGCGGGCGTTGAGATCCTGTAAAGAGCAACAAAACGAGCAGGCTCCCCGGATGGGGAGCCTGCTTTCTTCCTCTGTCAGCCGGGTTGCCGGTGCAGCGCAAAGAGAATCAGAAAAGCATCTCCGGCGCGGCTGCGCCGGAGATGCTTTTGCTCTCTTATTCTATTCGTTTTCCGCGTCTGCGTCTTCCGCAGCAGCAACGGGCTCCTCCGCCGGTGCGCGGGCAAGAAGGCGATCCAGCTCGTCAAACACCTCCGGATAGTGCGCCACAAAGGCGTTGTCATAGGCGGCGCGGCAGCTGTCCGTCAGGCCCTGCAGACGGGTATAGGCGGTGTCCTCCAGCTCCTGCATCCGACGGCGGGTATTCTCCTCCAGCTCGCTGGCGCGGCGGCAGGCCTCGATCTGGATCTCGCTGAGGCGGGCGCGGATGGCCTGATATTCCTCGGCCTGAGGACGAAGCTGGGTCAGCTCGGTATGCATCACTGCATTCTCCTGCTCCACCGCAGCCTTTGCGCCGCGAAGGTCAGTGAGTTCCTCGTTGAGCGCGTCCTTCTCCTCCCGCAGCGTTTCCAGCTGCCCGCTCTTCTCCAGCAGGAAATCCCGCTCCACCGCAAGACCGTCCCGCTCCTTGCGCAGCGTCTCCAGCTCTTCCTTCAGTGCGGCCATGGCCTCGCCGTTTTCTTTGGCGGTGCGTTCGATATATTCCATCACGTCGCTGCGCTTGAAGCCGCCCAGCAGCGTGCCCTTCAACACATGATTCGCCATTTTCTCACCTCACATAACGCTTTTTTTCAGTTTAGCACAGTTCCCGCCGTCTGACAAGGGCGAAAACGCGCCGGAAAACGGATTCCGTGTACTCCTTTTTCCGGTTGGCTGGACGCGGACAAAACAAAAGACCTGTGAAGTTTCCTTCACAGGTCTTCTGGCACGCCCTGAGGGATTCGAACCCCCGGCCTTCTGGTCCGTAGCCAGACGCTCTATC
>CAYPWQ010000079.1:0-4811 GCA_964414495.1 uncultured Oscillospiraceae bacterium | reverse complement strand
CGCCACCGGTTGCTCCTCCATCTGGGGCGGCCCCGGCGCTACCTCTCCCTACTGCACCAACAAGGACGGCCGCGGCCCCGCATGGTGCAACTCCCTGTTCGAGGACAACGCTGAGCACGGTCTCGGTATGTTCTTCGGTCAGGACGCCATCCGTCAGAACCTGATCAACGAGGTCAAGTCTGTCATGGAGAACACCACCTGCGACGAGCGCAAGGCTCTCTGCCAGGCTTATCTCGACACCGTGAACGACGGCGTTGCCAACGGCCCCGCTACCGAGGCTCTGGTCGCCAACCTGGAGAAGAACGTCTGCTGCGACACCGTGAAGGACATCCTCTCCAAGAAGGAATACCTGGCCAAGAAGTCCATGTGGATCTTCGGCGGCGACGGTTGGGCTTACGATATCGGTTACGGCGGTCTGGATCACGTCATCGCCTCCGGCAAGAACGTGAACATCTTCGTCTTCGATACCGAGGTCTACTCCAACACCGGCGGCCAGGCTTCCAAGGCTTCCAACATCGGTCAGGTGGCTCAGTTCGCCGCTGCCGGTAAGGAAGTTGCCAAGAAGAGCCTGTCTGAGATCGCCATGCAGTACGGCTATGTGTATGTGGCTCAGGTCGCTATGGGCGCCAACCCCGCTCAGACCATCAAGGCCATCTGTGAGGCCGAGGCTTATGACGGTCCCTCCCTCATCATCGGCTATGCTCCCTGCGAGATGCACAGCATCAAGGGCGGCATGATGAACTGCCAGAAGGAAATGAAGAAGGCCGTCGAGTGCGGCTACTGGAACCTGTTCCGCTTCAACCCCGCTGCCGAGCAGAAGTTCACTCTGGACTCCAAGGCTCCCGCCGGCGGTTATCAGGAATTCCTGATGAACGAGGCCCGCTACAGCCGTCTGACCCGCGAGTTCCCCGAGCGCGCTACCGACCTGTTCGCCAAGAACGAAGCTGCTGCCAAGGCTCGTTACGAGCACCTGCTGAAGCTGGTCGATATGTACAAGGGCTAATTCGCCGCGTCACGCAACCGACCTTAAATAATGAGCAAAGGGAGGATGTCCGTATGGACATCCTCCCTTTGTCTTTCCCGCCGGGAAACGCAGAAGGGAGGCAGACCCATGGATGGTCTGCCTCCCTCTTTCCTTTGATATTATATGGTTTCCGTCTCCGCGCCGCTCTCCGGCTTGCCTCCGAAGCGCTGCACCAGTCCGATGAGCTGCCCCGAAAGGATCACCGTCAGCAGCGACCAGCCGATGCGCTGCCACGGGATATAGCTCAGCGACAGCAGCAGCACCGCCAGGTCACTGACGAGATAGATCGTCTCGATCTTCTTCCCCAGCAGACGGCTGAGACCCATGGCCAGGGCATCGTCCCCGCTGGGGGCGCCGCCCACCCGCACACAGATCCCCGCGCCGAGGCCCACGAACACCGCGCCCAGCAGCGCCGCCAGCAGCGGCGCTTCATAGAGCTGGGGCCAGAGGGGCTGCGTGAACTGCTCCAGCACCCAGTAAGCCCCGGAAAAGCCGGCGGTGGAGATGAGCGAATAGATCACGAAGCTGCGGCCCAGCATCCGCCAGCCCAGGATGTAGCATGCGCCATTCAGCACGGCGTTGCTCACGGCGGGGGAGATGTGGAACCAGTGCTGCAGCAGCAGCACCGCACCGAAGACGCCGCCCTCCGTGACGCCGGAAACGGCATGGACGTTGTACAGGCCAAAGGCCAGGAATGCGCTTGCGAAGAAGGCCGCGGCCGCGTGGCCGGGGCGGATATGGCGGAACAATATAAAACCTCACTTTTTTTACCGGATCAGGCAAAAGCCTGTCCCGCCCAGTGTAGCAGAAGGGGGCAGGACTGTCAAGCGGCGGACGCTCGCGGTATTCGCGGTCTCCGCGCCGCACCCCCGTGCAAAAAAAGAGCAGCCCCGCAGGATCGCGGGGCCGCGTCTTATTCCTCTTTCAGCTTTCCGCCGGCGGCCAGCACCGCCGCCCGGGCCAGCACCGCGGTGGGGTCCAGCGTCTCCACCTGGAAGGCATAGTGCCGGAAGGCGATGGGCAGCTCCGTGCAGCCGAGAACGAAGGCCTCCGCCCCGCGCTCCCGCAGCCGCTCCAGCATGGCCGCAAGGCGCTCTGCCGGGATGTCCCAGCGCCCCGCCTTCACATTGTCGTAGATCAGCGCCATGACGAGCGCCTGATCGTCCTCCTCCGGCAGCAGCAGCTCCACCTCCGGCGCAGCCAGATCAAAGGCCTGCTGATAGACCCCTGCCTGCCGCGTACCGTCCGTTGCCAGCAGCGCGATGCGCCGGTAGCCCCGGCGACTCGCCTCCTGCGCCGTTTCCCGCGGCATATGCAGGAAGGGCACGGACACGGCAGGGGCAAAGCGGTCATAGAAATAGTACGAGGTGTTGCAGGCCAGCATCAGCAGCTCGGCCCCGGCGCTCTCCAGCCGCCGCGCGCTGCGGATCAGCTCGGGCGTGGGGTCTGCGCCACCGCGCAGGATGGCCGCCGTGCGGTCGGGGACGGCCGTGTTGCTGTCGATGATGACGTGCAGATGCTCTGCGTCCGTGGCAGCGTCGGTGGCCTCCACGATGCGGGCATAGAGGTCGACGGTGGCCGCAGGGCCCATGCCGCCGATGATGCCGATGGTCTTTTTCATGGCCGTCTCCTTTCTCTAGGGCGGCGCGGGGTTTTCCCCGGCGCGCCGCCCGATGGTGGAAAACCGGAGCCTTCTCCGGCGGGTCTTCGTTGCTGTGCCCTCCGCCGCGGCGAGGTTTTCCACAGCCATCAGCTGTTCTGCTTCCAGCGGGCGATGAGATGCAGCTCCTCCGTCACCGGCGTCGCGGGGTCGAAGGGCTCGCCCGTCTCCTCATTATCCCATCCCTCCAGAGTGCAGCCGTCGCGGTAGAGGGTGGGGAAGTCGCTCATCGTCTCGCCGTCGCGCACCATGTACTCATAGTAGCGGGTCTGCACGCCGCCCATGACACGGACGCGGTGATAGCTCCCGCCCTCGAGCCACAGGCTCGTGAGGAAATCGCAGCGCTCGGTAAGGTAGTCCTTCAGATACGCGCCGGAATCCAGCGTCGCCTGATGATCCCGGCCCCAGCGCGCCGCGTCCATGCGGGCGGAATCCGCGATGGCGGCAACATAGCCCTCCGCCTCCTCCGCCAGCGCCAGCAGACCGTCCCGCCAGCCGCTGCCGAAGGTCTCCTCCACCGCGGCGCGGAAGGTTTCGTCCGCGTAAAGGGCGGGCAGGTAATAGGAGGTGAAGCGCTCGGTACGCTCGCTCCAGGCGGCGTACAGCGTCCGGGGATTGGTGATGGCATAGGATGCGCCCATGGTCAGGTCAAAGTCCCAGAGGGGGCCCGCCGTCAGCTTGCCGTCCCGAATGTAGAAATAGATGCTGGAGAGGCCGCAGTCCACGTCCTCAAAGATCTCCTCGATGAGATAGAGCTGCACCCAGGAGTCCAGATCGATGCAGTCGAGATAGCCGGGGTCGCCGCTGAAGAGCCGGGTCTCAAAGGTCTGCACCAGCTCCTTTGCATAGGCGACCTGCTCCTCGCTGGCATATTCCGGATTCTTCAGCACCACATGCTGCCCCGCCTCGGTGACGAAGCCGCTGACCTCCTCCTCCCAGCGCTCGGCGAAGTCCAGCTCCATGAGATAGCCCTCCGCCTCCTGCGGCGTATAGGGAAGGGACACGCCCTTTTCCGTGCCGGTGGAGAAGGCGGGGTATTCCTCCGGCTTCTTCTGGGGATTTTTCAGCTCGTTTTCCTCGTCCAGATCCGGGATGTCCACCCGGTTTTTGCCGACCTCCACCTTTTCCGTCATCAGGTACAGTCCCTGATACTCCCCGTTGACATAGAGATCGAAGGACTGCGTCCCCGTCACGTTCTCCATGCCCCGGTCGGCGGCATAGCCGTACACCATGGCGTTGCGGACATGGCTCACGTCGCGGTAATTCGCCAGCAGGCACCAGCTCTTGGCCGCGCCCATGCCGAAGAGATCGGCCTTTTCCTGCAATTTGATGTTGAAGGGCTTTTTGTCATGCTCCCAGCTGGTATTGCCGCGGCCCTTGATGTGCTTCAGCTGCCCCGCGTAGTGGAGCGACCCGTCGGCGTTCACGATGCGGATGGCGCCGGACTCCTTGTGGCTCTTGTCCGCGCGGATGGCATCGAGGGAGCCGGACTCCGTTTCGATGTACACCGCGGGCAGGGCCGAGCCCTGCAAAACGGTGAACACACCGTCGTCCACCGCCACGCGGCTGCCGAGCTCCGCACCCGCGAGGCTCAGTCCCTCCGCCGCCGCGCCGCCGCGCAGCAGCTCCGCCGTCTCGAGGGAGGCATAGGACGGCAGGAAGAAATAGCCCTCGCCGCTCTCGCCGTCGATCCAGCAGGAGAGCTCCTCCGTTTCGCCCGATCCGTCGCTGACGCGCAGCGTCAGCTCGGACAGGGAGGCGGACAGCTCCAGCGCCGGGGCGTCCGCGCCCTCCTGCGTCTGCAGAAACAGCGCCAGGATCACCGCCAGCAGGGCAATGGGCAGTGCAAACAGCCAGCCTTTTTTCTTCATGGCGTTCTCCTTTTATTCGTCCAGCTTCAGCACGGCAAGGAAGGCCTCGGTGGGCACCTGCACGGTGCCGAGAGAGCGCATCTTCTTCTTGCCCTCCTTCTGCTTTTCCAGCAGCTTCTTCTTGCGGGTGATATCGCCGCCATAGCACTTGGCCAGCACGTCCTTGCGCACCGCCTTCACCGTTTCGCGGGCGATGACGCGGCCGCCGATGGCCGCCTGGATGGGCACCTCGAACAGCTGGCGGGGGATGTTCTCC
>CAYPWQ010000078.1:0-4908 GCA_964414495.1 uncultured Oscillospiraceae bacterium | reverse complement strand
CGCCAATACCCTCCATGGTAATGTTCATGTGGGTGGTGTTGAGGCAGAGCTCATAGCCCTCCCGTGCGCCCCAGGGGATGTCGGAGACAAAGCTGTGGTTGGCGGCGCGGGACTTGTCGATCTGCCGGATCTGCCGCTGCAGCTCCCGGTCGGTGAAGTGCTCGTCCGCGGCGGCGCGGCTGCGGCAGCGCGCCAGCCTGGATTCCATATCCGCGTGGACGAAGAGGCGGAAGGGCTGATGCTCGGCCAGAACAGCCTCCGCGCCGCGTCCCACGATGACGCAGTCGCCCTTTTCCGCCAGGGCCCTGATGATGCGGTGCTGACGGGCCAGCAGCTGCGCGGCGTTGCCCATCATGGGATTATAGGAAAAGGTGCGGGAGAAGGTGAAGTTGAAGCTGGAGCCTGCGGGATTCCAGCTTTCCAGCATGTTTTCCACATACCCTTCATCCAGCTTGGCATCCTCCGCGATGGCGGAGAGGATCTCCCGGTCGTAATAGGCGACACCCAGCGCATCGGCAAGGCGCTTGCCCACCTCGCGTCCGCCGCTGCCGAATTCACGGCTCACAGTGACGATTCTCATGGTTTCCTCCTTTGGCTGCGGCCCCACACACCGGGCCGCTGTTGACAGTGAACGGTATTATACCGCGCTTTTTTGGAAATGTAAAGGAAAAAGGGCGGCGGGGAACCTTCCCTGCCGCCCTTTGCGCCTTATTCCACGCTGAGAACGGTGTAGCCCGCGTCCTCCACGGCCTTTTTCAGCACCTCGGCGCTGACCTCGCCCGTGACGGCGGCGGTGCCGGCGGCCAGATCCACCGTGGCGCTGACGCCCTCAATGGCGTTCAGGGCCTTTTCCACCCGGCCGGAGCAGTGGGTGCACATCATGCCCTCGATCTTCATGGTCTGAACTTTCATAGGTTTCGTTTCCTCCGTTTTTACAGTTTCAATTGTGTATTCCACCGGGTCAGCGACCCGGCTGTTCACAGGGGTAAGACAGGGCTTCCAGCTGCGCAGCCGCAGGGCGTTGCTCACGACGCAGAGGGAGCTGAGGCTCATGGCGGCGGCGGCCAGCATGGGATTCAGCTTCAGCCCCAGCAGGGGATAGAGCGCGCCCGCCGCGATGGGGATGCCCACGCTGTTGTAGAAAAAGGCCCAGAACAGGTTCATGCGGATGTTTTTCAGCACCGCGCGGGAGAGCTGCATGGCAGCCGCCGCGTCGGAGAGGTCGCTCTTCATCAGCACCACGTCCGCGGACTCCATGGCGATGTCCGTGCCCGCGCCGATGGCGATGCCCACGTCCGCTGCCGCGAGAGCGGGGGCGTCGTTGATGCCGTCGCCGATCATGGCCACGCGCTTGCCCTGCGCCTGCAGCTCGGCCACGCAGCGCTGCTTGTCGGCGGGCAGCACCTCGGCATAGACCGTGGAAATGTCCAGCTCCTTCGCGATGGCGTCCGCCGTGCGGCGGTTATCGCCTGTGAGCAACACGATCTCTGCCCCGAGGGAGCGGAGATCCGCGATGGCGGCGCGGCTGCTCTCCCGCACCACGTCCGCCACGGCCACCACGCCCAGAAGCGCATCGTCCTGCGCGAAGAAGAGGGGCGTCCGTCCCGCGGCGGCGAGGGCATCGGCCTCCGCGTCGAAGGCGGCGGTGTCCACGCCCAGCTCCTGCATCAGACGACGGTTGCCGCCGCAGACGCGGCAGCCCTGCAATGCGGCGCTGACGCCGCCGCCCGCCGTGGCGGAGAAATCCTCCGCCGCCACCAGGGGGATGTTCCGGCTCTTCGCCTCCTGCACGATGGCAAGAGCCAGCGGATGCTCGGACAGCTGCTCCACGGAGGCGGCCATGCAGAGCAGCTCTGCCTCCGTCACGTTGTCTGCCGTGCGCAGCTCCGTCACCCGGGGGCGGCCCTCCGTCACGGTGCCGGTCTTGTCCAGCACCACAGCGTCCACCTTGCCGAGCAGCTCCAGGCTCTCGGCGGATTTGATGAGGATGCCCTGCTTCGCCGCCGCGCCGGTGCCGATCATGATGGCCACGGGCGTGGCCAGTCCCAGCGCGCAGGGGCAGGAGATCACCAGCACTGCGATGCCGATGGAGAGGGCGAAGGAAAGCTCCATGCCGCCCACCGTGCCCCAGAGCAGAGCTGCCGCCGCGGCGATGGCCATGACCACCGGCACGAACACGCCGCTGACCCGGTCGGCCAGCTTGGAGATGGGGGCCTTGGAGGAGGCAGCCTCCTCCATGAGACGCACGATCTGGGCAAGGGTGGTGTCCGCGCCCACACGCGTGGCCGTCAGCTCCGCATAGCCGAAGCGCAGAACGGTGCCCGCTGTGAGCGTGTCGCCCGGCTGCTTTTCCACCGGCAGGCTCTCACCCGTGAGGGCGGACTCGTCCACCGCGGCCTGTCCGCCTGTGAGCGTGCCGTCCACCGGCACCCGGCCGCCCTGCCGCACGATGACGGTGTCGCCCGCCTGCACCTCGCCCACGGGGACGGTGACTTCCGCGCCGTCACGCCGCACCACGGCGGACTGGGGCGCGAGGGCCAGCAGGGAGGAGACGGCCTCGGTGGTTTTCAGATTCGAGCGCTTTTCCATGTACTTGCCCACGGACACCAGCGTCAGGATCATGCCGGCGGACTCGAAATAGAGCTCGGGCATGGCCTCGCCGGGGCCGAAGGGCAGGGACGCCGTTTCGATCAGACTGTAAACAAGACCCGCCGCCGCGCCGAGGGCCACGAGGGAGTCCATGTTGGGGCTGCGCTTCCACAGGCGCGAGAAGCCGATGATGAAATAGTTCCGGTTCCACCAGAGGATGGGCAGCAGCAGGATGAGCTGCGTCAGCGCATAGAGCAGCTGATTGTCATGCAGCGCCGCGGGGATGGGCGCGCCCAGCATGTGCCCCATGGCAAGATAGAACAGCGGGATGAGAAAGGCGATGGAGAGCAGCAGGCTGCGCTTTTTTGCCCGCAGCTCCTCCTTTTGCCGCTCACTGCGCTGCTCGCGGGCGGATTCCCCTGCCTTTTCGCAGCCGTAGCCCGCGTCGATCACCGCGTCGATGATGTCCTGCGCGCTGATCCCCTCGTAGCTCACGCGCATGCCGCCGGTCATGAGGTTCACCGTGGCGGCGGAAACGCCGTCGAGCCGGTTCACCGCCTTTTCCACGTGGGCGCTGCACGCGCTGCACGTCATGCCGGTGACGATAAAGTTTTCCTGGGTCATGTCGTTTCTCCTTTGTTTCAGTCCTCGCCGTCGCCGCAGTGACAGGGGTGATCCTTCTGGTTATAGCAGCGGGCGGATTCGTCGCTGCCGCAGCCGCCCTGGGTGGGCGAGCAGGGACGGCATTCCAGCCCCGCCAGCTCGTTCAGCATCCCGGCCAGCTCGCAGAGCTTTTCCCGGTTCACGCCGTAATGCATGAAATAGCCCTTTTTCTCGCCGGTCAGCAGCCCGGCCTCCCGCAGCACCTTCAGCTGCTGGGATACCGCCGCCTCCGAGATCTTCAGCTTGCGCGACAGCGCCCGGACGCAGAAATTGTGCGTCAGCAGCAGCCGCACCAGCCGAAGCCTCGTCTCGTCCGCCAGCGCCTTCAGCAGCTGTACGTCCTCCATATGCGCGCCCTCCTGTTCCTGATTAAGCTTTTGCTTAATCATTATAGCAAGGATTTTGAATAAGTCAATCCTTAATTAAAATTCACAGCGCTGGCGGGAATGCCCCATAAAAATGAAAAGGGAGAGCGCCGCAGGACGCTCTCCCTGAACAGATCATCGCTTGTCGCCGGGACGGAACAGCAGCGCCGCCAGCAGAGCGAACAGCACCGCCGCCGCGATGCCGCCTGCCGTGGCCCCGATGCCGCCGGTGAAGATGCCGAGAAAGCCCTCCTCCGCCACGGCCTCCTTCACGCCTTTGGCGAGACTGTGACCAAAGCCCGTCAGGGGCACGGTGGCCCCCGCGCCGCCCCACTGTGCCAGCGGCTCGTAGAGCCCCACGGCGCTGAGAAATACGCCTGCCACTACATAGCCCGTCAGGATGCGGGCCGGGGTCAGGGGCGTTTTGTCGATGAGCAGCTGCCCCACGGCGCAGAGCAGCCCGCCGCAGAGAAAGGCATTGAGATAGCTCATGACTGTGCCTCCCTTCCGTTTTCGATGACCACGGCATGGCAGATGCCGGGGATGCTCTCGCCCTGAAAGACCGAGGTGGGGGACAGCAGCGCCCCTGTGGGCGCGAAGAGGATGCGCCGCCACCGGCCCGTCGCCAGCTTTCCCAGCAGGTATCCTGCGAGAACGGCGGCGCTGCAGCCCGCGCCGGAGCCGCCGCAGTGCATATCCTGTCCCTCAGTGTCGTACAGCAGCAGTCCGCAGTCGGTGTAGTTCTTTGTGAGATCCAGACCGTCGCGGCGGAACAGCTCGATCAGCAGCGCATGGCCGAATTTCCCCAGATCCCCCGTGAGGATGCAGTCGAAGTCCCCGGGCCCCTCGCCGGTGTCCCGGAAATAGGCGGAGATGGTGTGATAGGCCGCAGGGGCCATGGCGGCACCCATGTTGCAGGAATCGGTAAGGCCCAGATCCGTCACCCGCCCCGGCACGGCGGCGGTCACGCGGGGGCCGCCGCCCTCCGCCGTCAGAATGCAGCAGCCGCAGGCGGTGGCCGTCCACTGAGCGGTGGGGGCGCGCTGACTGCCATAGGGCAGGGGCGTGCGGTACTGCCGCTCGGCGGTGCAGTAGTGCGAGGAGGCTATGGCGGCGGCGCTCAGGGCCGCGCCGGAGGCAACGCTCATGGCGGCCAGGACCAGGCTCTCGCCCATACTGGCGCAGGCGCTGTACACGCCGCAGAACGGCACGCCGTGGTGCCGCATGGCAAAGGAGGTGCCGGTACACTGGTTCAGCAGATCCCCGCCGAAAGCCAGCGAGAGCCGGTCGG
>CAYPWQ010000077.1:0-4962 GCA_964414495.1 uncultured Oscillospiraceae bacterium | reverse complement strand
CGGGCTTCTGAGCCTGCTGCTCGTGCGTGTCACCGGCATAGATGTGCAGGCGCTTCAGGGAATCCTTGGCGACGGTGTTGCGGGGCAGCATGCCGCGGACGGCCACGCGCATGGCCAGCTCGGGCTGCTCCTGCATCAGGATGCGGTACTTGGTCTCCTTCAGGCCGCCGACCCAACCGGAGTGGGTGCGATAGACCTTCTGCTCGGCCTTCTTGCCGGTGAGGACGGCCTTGGCAGCGTTGATGATGACGACATAGTCGCCGCAGTCAGCGTGGGGAGTGAAGGTGGGCTTCAGCTTGCCGCGCAGCAGATCGGCAGCGGCCACAGCGGTCTTGCCCAGGGGCTTGCCTGCTGCGTCGATGACGTACCACTTGCGCTCGATGTTGGCCTGATTAGCCATAAAAGTGGACATGGTGTTTTCCTCCGTTTTTATTTTCAGTGTTTATTGCTTTACAAAAGGATGCTTCCTTTGATAAAATCGGGACAGCGGTATTATTTATACCACAAGGGGTTTTGTTTGTCAACGTCAATTTGATTTACGTGGCAAACATCTCGGAAAAGCTCTTGTTTTCTTTCGATTGCTCGCGTTTTCTGAAAACGCAAATGCAAAATTTCCTTTGAGGAGGCTTTGGCACCCTATGCAGCGTATTCTGGGACTTGTCCGCCGGTGCGTGGAGGACTATCAGATGATCTCCGAGGGAGAACACATCACCGTGGGCGTCAGCGGGGGAAAGGACTCCATGCTGACGCTGGCTGCCCTGGCGCGGCTGCGGGAATTCTATCCCGTGCCCTTTACCCTCTCGGCCATGACGCTGGAGATGGGCTTTCCCGGCATGGATTTTACGCCGGTGCAGGAGCTGTGCGACCGTCTGGGCGTGCCCTATCACCGCATCAGCGCGCCGGTGTATGAGGTGGTGTTTCAGGCGCGGCAGGAGAAGAATCCCTGCTCGCTCTGCGCCAAGTTCCGCCGTGGCGCGCTGCACACCGCCATGAAGGAGCGGGGCATCCGGAAGATCGCCCTGGGGCATCACTATGACGACGCGGTGGAGACGCTGATGATGAATCTGCTGTTCGAGGGGCGCATCGGCTGCTTCCAGCCCGTGACCTATCTGGACCGCATGGACGTGACCCAGATCCGGCCACTGCTGTATGTGGAGGAAAAGGACATCCGCAGCGCCGTGGAGCGGCTGCAGCTCCCCGTGGTGCACAACACCTGCCCTGCCGACGGCGGCACC
This sequence comes from uncultured Oscillospiraceae bacterium, assembly GCA_964414495.1. Lineage (GTDB taxonomy): Bacteria > Bacillota > Clostridia > Oscillospirales > Oscillospiraceae > RGIG5472. The sequence goes on along the minus strand of CAYPWQ010000077.1, from coordinate 3,727 downwards.
CGGCGGGAGGAGGTCAAGCAGCTGCTGCGGACGCTGGAGAAGGATTATCCCGGTCTGCGCACCAAGCTGTTCGGCGCCATCCGGCGCTATCCGCTGTACGGCTGGGACACGGAGACGCCCCAGCGCTGAACGCGAAAAACCGGCGGGGATGCCGCCGGTGAGGATGGAATATGTAGGAGAGCCGCACGCTCACAGCAGCCAGCGCAGCGCCAGCAGCAGCAAAAAGCCCGGAAAGCCCAGCACACCGATGACGGCGGCGTTGAAGAGGTTCAGCCCCAGGGTCTCCCCCAGCAGGGGCTCCAGCGCCTGAAAGAGAAAGAGGGCGAAGAAGCCGGCGGCGGTGTTGAGCGTCAGCTTCAGCAGCAGACGCAGCGGCCGCGCGAAGATCCGCAGCAGCACCGCCAGCAGCGCCAGACCCAGGGCAGCGGCGGCAAAGGCCTGCGTCACATCCATACGGCTGCCCCCTCCGCCGCGGACGCGGCAGCGGCCCCGCCCTCCTGCTCGTGGATGGCGCGGTAAAGATAGCTGAAGCGGGCGTGGATGGCCTTGATCTCATAGATGCAGGCCTCCACCAGCTCGGGCTCGGCCGCCTGATCAAAGCGGTCGTAGGCGAGAGCCAGCTCCAGCTGCACGGCGCGGAGCTCCTGCCGCAGCAGCTCTGCTCTGTCCGGGGGCGCGGGTCTTTTTGCCATATGCATTTCCTCCGTTGGTCTCAGGTGATTTCCCTGTTATCATACGGAGATGATTTCCAATTATGCTGTCGGATAAACGGACGGCGGGATTTTTTTGAAGGGAGAGCGCGATGGAGCACGAGGATTACATGCGGGAGGCGCTGGCTCTTGCGCGGGAGGCGGCGGAGGCGGGCGAGGTGCCCGTGGGCTGCGTGATCGTGGCAGGGGGCGAGATCGTGGGCCGGGGCCGCAACCGGCGGGAGGAAAAGCAGGCAACGGACTCCCATGCGGAGATGGAGGCCATCGCGGACGCCAACCGGCGTCTTCACAGTTGGCGGCTGGAGGAATGCAGCCTGTATGTGACGCTCGAGCCCTGCCCCCTGTGCGCCGGGGCCATTCTGAACGCCCGCATCCCCCGGGTCTATTACGGGGCGCGGGACGAGGCCATGGGCGCCTGCGGCGGTGTACTGAATCTGTTCATGGAGCCCTTTCCCGCCCGTCCGGCGCTGGTGGGCGGCATTCTCGCGGAGGAGTGCCGCGGGGTGCTGCGGGAATTTTTCGGGCAGCTGCGGGGCTGAGGCGGAAGATTTAATACTTTTGTAACAACTCAGGTCTTTTTTTGTAACAGCTCTCCGGTATTATCATTCTTGCAAGAGACGCTAACTTCTTTTCATCAATCTTCCAAAACATAGCGAAAGAGCCGACCGAAGGGTCGGCTCTTTCGCATTTTCGCGCTGTATGGCCATTTTTAATCATCCGTCAGAAGCCGCTTCTGTGCAGACTGACAACGCTTTTGACAGCGTCCTCATGCCAAAGGTCTGCGGCCTCCCGCAAATACACAAAGGCCTCTGCGTCGTTCTCTTTCGCAAGAGATTTGAATTTCTCAAAATATTCCTCTGCCATCGCAGAGCCGGCTGTGTGTCATAACATCCTCTTTGTATTTGGGCGTTTATTCGTTGCCCTGCTATTGTGCTGCCGCAGTTTCCTTCATGCGGCAGCATTGACTGTTTACTCGCGAAGACTGTCCCGCTCCTCGTTCAGCTCGCGCAGCAGACGATCCACGCGGGAGAGATCGAAGTCCGGCTCCTTTGCCGGTTCCTGCGCCGCGGCGGGCTTTTCAGGGATGACGGGGGCGGTACGGGGCGCGGCGGGAGCGGGCTCGGCGGGGCGGGGCTCCGACGTGGGAGCTTCCGCCGGGGCCTGCGCCTTCGGCACGGAGCCGGTATGGAAGGGATCGTCCACCAGCTCATAGACCGGGTGACGGTTCCGGGAAATGCCGAAGAGCAGAGAGAGGAAAAAGCCGAAGGCGGCAAGGGCGCAGCCCGTGAGCATCAGGGACGCGCCATAGGACGAGGCGGAGCAGAGCGCAGCGGCGCAGAGCGGGGGCGTGATCGCGCAGAAGAGGAGGGCGCGCCGCCGTCCTCCCGCGCCGAGAGCGAGGCCTGCGAGAGACGCAGCCGCCAGCGTAGCCGCCGCCAGGGTCAGGATGGGCAGCGCGTAATGCTGCACCACGGGGTCTGCCGCGTTGGCGTGATAGAGCAGGCCCAGCTGCAGAGCCGCCGCGAACATGGGCATCAGCAGCAGCGAGCCCGCCTGCTTTTCGCCGCCGAAGCAGGCCCGCAGCCCATCAAAGAGGCCGAGCCCGCCCAGCAGCAGCGCGGCGGTGCCGAGAGCAGCCAGGGAGCGCAGCGCGGGATAGAGCTCATAGAGCCGCCAGCCGGCACCGAAGGTCAGCAGCAGCGCGCCAGCTCCCTGAAAGATGGCCCCGATGGCCACGGGACGCAGCGCGGAGAGACTGCGCCCCGCCTTTTCCGGCAGTGCCAGCAGCAGCGTCAGCAGCGCGAGGGCGGCGAAAAGCCCCCAGAGCGCCCAGCCCGTCCGGCTCATGGGCAGGGGGAGACCGCTCTCCGGGTCAAAGGCGGAGGCGAGCTGCTGCGTGCGCAGCCACCAGGCGGCGGGCACGGCGGCCGCCGCCAGCAGAGCGAGAAAAACGCGTCTAACCATGGAAAAGACCTCCTTTGGGGAGATGTACTTCTGCGACCATGATAGCACGTCGGCGGGCACTTGTCACGCGGTGCGCGCATATTTCTCCCCGGCGGCGCATACCATGGGGCAGATCGGACAAAGGGGGGGAGGTACATGCTGCGGCAGAGCGTGGGGATGACGGTGATTTTGAGCCTGCTGCTGTTCCTGCTGCCGCTGCGCTGGTTCCCGGCGGGGAGCGGCGTGGGGGCAGAGGACGGCGCGGCGCTGCCGGAGGAGGCGGCGCAGCCCCTGCGGGACGCGGAACGGACGCTGCGGGCGGAGATCGGTGGGGAAGTGAAGGAGCTGAGCCTTGCGGACTATCTCGTGGGCGTGGTGGCGGCGGAGATGCCCGTCGCCTTTGAAATGGAGGCGCTGAAGGCCCAGACCGCCGCCGCCCGCACCTATGCGCTCTATCAGGTGCGTCAGGGGTCGGCGGGCAAGCACGGCGGCGCGTCGGAGCTCTGCGACGATCCCGGCTGCTGTCAGGCCTATTTCACGGAGGAGCGCCTGCGGCAGAACTGGGGCGATGCGGCGGAGGAAAATCTGGCCCGCATCCGCGCAGCGGAGGCGGCCACAGACGGCATGGCCATCCTCTATGACGGCGCGCCTATCCTGGCGGCGTTCCACTCCTCCTCCGCCGACGGCACGGAGGACGCTGCCGCGGCCTGGAGCGCCTCGGTGCCCTATCTGCAGCGGGTGGAGAGCCCGGAGAACGGCGAGACCGTGCCGAATTACCGCAGCACCGTGTCCTTTGCGGAGGAGGAGTTCCGGAAGCTCCTTCTTGCAGCGAAGCCGGAGGCGCAGCTCACCGGCAGCGCGGCGGAGTGGATCAAGGAGCTGACGCGGGATTCCTCGGGCTATGTGAGCAGCGTCAGCGTGGGCGGCGTGACCATGCGGGGCGTGGAGCTGCGGCGGCTGCTGGGGCTGCGCAGCGCCTGCTTTCACGTGACGGCGGCGGACGGACTGCTGACCTTCACCACCCAGGGCTATGGCCACGCCGTGGGTCTCAGCCAGTACGGAGCCAACGCGCT
>CAYPWQ010000076.1:0-4989 GCA_964414495.1 uncultured Oscillospiraceae bacterium | reverse complement strand
ATACATCGCCGAAGGCCATGGCAAAGTTCTCGGCGTTCAGCTGGCCGGACACGGTGAGGCTGGTCTTCTTGCCGAAGAAGTCCTGGCTCCAGTCCACGCTGCCGTCCTCGAGACGGGGAGGATCATTCACGTCCAGCGTCGTCACCTGGAACATCTCGCCCGCGCCCTCGCAGTCGGAGCCGGTGATGATGGGGGTGTGGACATAGACAAAGCCCCGCTCCTGGAAGAACTCGTGGATGGCATAGGCCGCCACGGAGCGCACGCGGAAGGTGGCGCTGAAGAGATTGGTGCGGGGACGCAGATGCTGGATGGTGCGCAGGAACTCCACGCTGTGGCGCTTCTTCTGCAGAGGATAGTCGGGGGTGGAAACGCCCTCGACCTCGATGGACTCCGCCTTGATCTCCAGCGGCTGCTTGGCCTCCGGCGTCAGGACCACGGTGCCGCGGACGATGAGAGCCGCGCCCACGTTCTGGGAGGCGATCTCCTTGTAGTTCGCAAGGCTTGCCGCCTCCATGACCACCTGCAGGTTCTTGAAGCAGGAGCCGTCGTTCAGCTCCACAAAGCCAAAGGTCTTCATGTCGCGGATGGTGCGGGCCCAGCCGCACACCGTGACGCTCTGACCGCCCAGCGTTTCGCTGTCGGCAAAGATGGCTGCGATCTTCATTCTTTCCATATTTTCTTCTCCTTTTCAGGGAAATTTCCTAAACAGAGATATTATATCGGGTTTTCCCTGCTTTGACAAGGGATTCCTTGACTTTTCCGCGAAAAGATATTATGATGGGCGGCAGTCAGATGATTTTCGGCGGCGGCGCGGGCCGTCCGCCGTATCTATCCTTTCCGCAGGAGGCGCATTCTTCCATGCTTTATAGCCAGCTTTTTTCTCTTGGCATCATCGGCGGGGCCGACGGCCCCACCGACATCGTCGTGGGTGCAGACACGGGGGCGCTTTCCGTTTTCCTGCTGTTCCTGCTGCTCATCAATCTTGTGACCTTTCTGGTCTATGGCATGGATAAATATAAGGCAAAGCAGGATCTGCCCCGCATCGCGGAGCGGACGCTGCTGGGCCTCGCTCTGCTGGGCGGCAGTTTTGGCGCGCTGCTTGGGATGCACCTGTTCCATCACAAGACCCGGCACTGGTATTTCCGCTATGGCATCCCCCTGATCCTGCTGGTGCAGCTGGCGCTGGGCTTTACGCTCTGGCATCTGCTGGGGTGAGCGCTTTTCGGCGCAAGATCGAAAAACATGACCGGCGGAGAGCAAAAGCTCTCCGCCGGTCTTCTGCTGCCCGGAAAAAAGGCGGCGTCCGCTGCGGACGCCGCCCTGCCGATTAAAAGAACGGAGGGGTCATGGCCCAGATGGAGATGCACTCCTCCTCGCTGAGATTCAGGTACTTGTGGGGGATGTCGCTGCGGAAATAGATGCTGTCGCCCTCGTAGAGCACATGCTCCACCCCGTCGATCAGCACGGTGAGCTCGCCCTTGACGCAGTAGCCGCATTCCTCGCCCTCGTGCGTCACCATCTCGCGGGAATAGCTCTCGCCGCCCTTCAGCCGCACCTGTACCATGTCGAGGATGTGCCCCTTGCTGGTGGAGGAGAAGAGGGTATACAGGCCGTTTCCCTGATCGGTGATGATCTGACGATGGTCGCCCCGGCGGATGACCTCCACCTTTTTCTGGTCAGTGGGCTCGAAGAAATAGTTGATGTCCGCGCCGAGAGCCTGGGCGATGCGATAGAGGTTCACCACGGACGGCACCACCATGTCCCGCTCGATCTGGCTGATGAGGCCGGTGGAAACGGCGCTCTTCTCCGCCAGGTCTGAAATGCTGAACCCCTTCTGCTTGCGCAGCTCCTTCAGTCTGCTGCCGATGGCAAATTCCATTCTGCGCTCTCCGTTTCTGTGGGGAGGAGCGGCGCGGGGCCGACCCTGTCCCATCGCGTTTAAGATGATATCAGCATAACGGAATCTGTGAAAAAGGTCAACAGCGCGGCGAAAATTTGAGCACCTTTTTCACGCTGTCCGCGATTTGTAAACTTTTTGTGCAACAATTGCACTCCGGATGCGGCTGTGGTATCATAATTACAATAAAAAACAACATTGGAGGCGTTTTTTCATGGCAAAAAAGCAATTCAAGGCGGAATCCAAGCGGCTGCTGGATCTGATGGTGAATTCCATCTATACCCATAAGGAGATCTTCCTGCGGGAGATCATTTCCAACGCCAGCGATGCCATCGACAAGCTCTGTTATCAGGCGCTGACCGACGATCAGGTGGGTCTTGACCGCGGGGATTTCAAGATCGAGCTGCGGGTGGACAAGGATGCGCGCACCATCACCGTCAGCGACAACGGCATCGGCATGACGCAGGAGGAGCTGGAGAACAATCTGGGCGTCATTGCCCGCAGCGGCTCCTATCAGTTCCGCCGTGAGGTGGCGGAGGATGCGGATGTGGACATCATCGGCCAGTTCGGCGTGGGCTTCTACTCCGCCTTCATGGTGGCAGAGAAGATCACCGTGGTGACGAAGAAGTATGGCGAGACGCAGGCATGGCGCTGGGAATCCTCCGGCGCAGACGGTTACACCGTTACCCCCTGCGAGCGCGACGGCGTGGGCACCGACGTCATCATGACCGTCCGTCCCGACACGGAGGAGGAGCAGTACGGCGAGTATCTCGAAAGCTGGAAGCTCTATCAGCTGGTGAAGAAATACTCTGACTATGTGCGCTGGCCCATCCGCATGGAGATGGCGGAGTCCCGGAAAAAGGCAGACTCCCCGGAGGACAAGCCGGAGTACGAGACGGTCATGGAGTGGAAGACCCTGAACAGCATGGTGCCCCTCTGGCAGCGCAAGCGCAGCGAAGTCAGCGATGAGGAGTACGAAAAGTTCTACAGCGAGCGCTTCCTCGACTATGAAAAGCCCCAGCGCATCATCACCGCCTCGGTGGAGGGCTCTGTGACCTACAAGGCGCTGATGTTCATCCCCGCCAGCCGCCCCATGGATCTGAACACGGCGGAGTTCAAGCCGGGGCTTCAGCTCTATTCCGCGGGCGTCATGATCATGGATCACTGCGGCGATCTGCTGCCGGAGTATCTGGACTTTGTCCGCGGCGTGGTGGAGTCCCCCGACCTGTCGCTGAACATCTCCCGCGAGATGCTGCAGCACGACCGCCAGCTGAAGACCATTTCCACGAGCCTCGAAAAGAAGATCCGCGCCGACCTCGAAAAGATGCTGCGGGACGACCGGGAGGGCTATGAAAAGCTCCACCGGAATTTTGGCCGCAATCTGAAGTTCGGTCTGGCCGCGCCCCAGTTCAGCTCTGCCCGCGAAGCGCTGCAGGAGCTGGTGCTGTTCGACTCCTCCACGGAGAAGAAGCTCACCACCCTCTCGGAATATGTGGACCGCATGAGTGAGGAGCAGAAGTACATCTACTATGCCGCGGGCGAGAGCGCCGCGCAGCTGGATGCGCTGCCTCAGGCGGAGCGCCTGCGGGAGAAGGGCTGGGAGATCCTCTACTGCACCGACCAGCTGGATGAGTTCGCGCTGCAGAATCTGGGCAAGTATAAAGAGCATGAGTTCCGCAGCGTGGTGGACGGCGACCTGGGCCTGGATGACGAGGGCGAAAAGCCGGAGGAGACGGAGGAGCAGCAGGCGCTGCTGACCTTTGTGAAGGATACCCTGGGCGACCGGGTGAAGGAGGTGCGCCTGTCCCGCAAGCTGAAGTCCCATCCCGTGTGCCTGACGGCAGGCGGCGGACTGAGCTTTGAGATGGAGAAGTACATGCGCCGCGCCCAGCCGGAGCTGGCGCTCCACGCCGACCGTATCCTGGAGCTGAATGCTGAGCACCCCGCCGTGCAGGCGCTGGAGACGGCCCGCACCGCCGATCCCGCCCGGGCGGAGAAGTACGCCCGTATCCTGCTGGATCAGGCGCTGCTCATCGCGGGTCTGCCCGTGGAGGACGCGGCGGAGTATACCGATCTGGTCTGCAGTCTCATGCAGTAACAGCGGGGAGGTTCCCCGCGCAGGAAAGGAGATGCCCATGGAAACAGTGCTTACGGTCGCGGCATTGGTCGCGCAGTATCTGCTGCTGCCCGTCAACGCCCTGCTGACGCTGGGCTTGCCCATCGCGGTATACTTTGCCTGCCGCCGCCTTGTCTGGGGCAGTATCCCTCTGGCCGTGGCGGTGGAGCTGCTCCTCCGCTGGGGGGACTTTGTGTACTACGAGTCGCGGGGGCTGCTGCTCCTGATGACGCTGGCGCAGGTGGCGGTGATGGCGGCGGTGATCCTGTTGCTGCGGGCGCTTGTCCCCACCAAAAGGCAGGCGTGACCGCCCCGCCCCGTTCCGCCGAAAAGAACAAAAAAGAGAGCCGACGCTCGTCGGCTCTCTTTTCGTTTGTCCTTACTTCCGCAGGGTGTCCACCCATGCGCCGTATTTTGCGAGGTTCGCATCCCGCTCCGCTGCGTCACCGCCGAGGGTCAGAATATAGACCTTGATCTTCGGCTCGGTGCCGGAGGGACGGATCAGGATGGTGGTGCCGTCTGCCAGCTCAAAGCGCAGCACGTTGGAGCCGGAGAGCGCCATGGCGCTTTCTGCGCCGTCGACGCAGCGGACAGCGATGCCGCTGAGATAGTCCTTCCGCACGGCCACCGGCACGCCCGCGATCTCCGCGGGAGGCGCTTCCCGGAGAGACTTCATGAGCTTTGCCATGTCGGCCAGACCGTCCAGACCCGGCATGACCAGATTGTGGGTCTTTTCACCGTACCAGCCATAGCGTTCATACAGGGCGTTCAGCGCGTCCAGCAGGGTCATGCCCTGCGAAGCGTACCACGCAGCCATCTCCGCCAGCAGCAGGGAGGCGGTGACGGCGTCCTTGTCGCGGACGAAATCGCCCACCATGTAGCCATAGGATTCCTCGAAGGAGAAGATGACCTTGCCCTCGCCGCTCTGCTCCAGCGCGTTCTTCTTCTCTGCCATGAACTTGAAGCCGGTGAAGGT
>CAYPWQ010000075.1:0-5017 GCA_964414495.1 uncultured Oscillospiraceae bacterium | reverse complement strand
GGTGAAGCCCATATCCTCGAAAAAGGTGCTGGAGGGATAAACAGTCTTTTTGACAAAGGTCTTGACCTTATGGTTGAAACGATAGACCGGAGAGGCGGCAGCGTTGGGGCCGAACAGCCCCCGGTACCACTTTTTGAAGCGGTAGTACCCGCTCTTGTTCCGCAGCTTTTTCAGATGGCCCGACATGGCGCCCACGTTGCCGCTGATGGACATGCCGTTGTCGTTCAGCAGGATGATGAGGGGCTCGCCGGACTCGCCTGCGTCGTTCAGCCCTTCGTAGGCGAGACCGCCGGTGAGCGCACCGTCGCCGATGAGGGCCAACACCTGATAATCCTTCTTCTGCAGGGTGCGGGCCCGGGCCATGCCCAGGGCCACCGACACGGAATTGGAGGCGTGGCCCGCCACAAAGGCGTCATGCACGCTCTCGCGGGGCTTGGGAAAGCCGGAGATCCCCCCGTGCTGCCGCAGGGTGGAAAACTCCTCCCACCGGCCCGTCAGGATCTTATGGACATAGCACTGGTGTCCCACGTCGAACACCAGCCGGTCGCGCTCTGTATCAAACACCCGGTGGATGGCCACCGTCAGCTCCACAGCGCCCAGATTGGAGGCCAGATGGCCGCCGGTCCCGGACACGCTGCGGATCAGGAATTCTCTGAGCTCGCCGCAGAGCGTCTGGCACTCCACCGCGCTCAGCCGCTTCAAATCCTCCGGAGAATGAATCTGTTCCAGAATCAAGATGAAGTCTCCTTTTGTATGGTATTGTTCCCCCTGCGGCGGGATGAGAACGTCCCGCCGCCACTCATAGCAGCATACAGGATAAGTATACACCCGCTCATACAAATATACAAGAGATTTTGCATATAAATATTCTGATGACACTGTGCGGAACAATAAAAACGGGAGAGACGGCATCCGTCTCTCCCGTTTTATCAGTATTCTCTTGTGGCCAGCTCATCCGCGAGGCGGCAGAGAAATTCCGTGCTGCCGCGGAAGTGCCCGCTTTCCAGCGCCGCCTTGGCCCGCTCCGTGCAGTCGCGGATGCGCCCGGCACAGCCCGCAAGACCCAGCAGCGTCACATAGGTGGTCTTGCTGTTGGCCGCGTCGCTGCCGATGGGCTTGCCAAGAGCCTCCTCCGTGGCGGTCACATCCAGCATATCGTCCCGGATCTGGAAGGCAAGCCCCAGCTCTGTGGCATACGCCCGCGCCGCGGCAAGGCAGCTCTCGTCCACCGTGCGCTGGCCGGAGGCAGCGATGACACCCATGAGACAGGCCGCCCGCAGCAGTGCCCCGGTCTTTTTATCGTGGATGGCGATGAGCTCCTCCTCCGTGTGGGGCTTGCCGTCGCCCAGCGTATCGTAATACTGGCCGCCGCACATGCCGCTCTCGCCCGCGGCCTCGGCCAGCACAGCTGCCGCCCGTCCCGGCGCGGTCTTTCCCTCCTCGCTCCAGGGGCCCGGAGCGCAGAGGACAGTCTGGAACGCCGCCGCCTGCAGCGCGTCACCCGCAAGGGTCGCCACACATTCGCCGTAGACCCTGTGGTTCGTGGGACGGCCCCGGCGCAGATCGTCGTCATCCATGCAGGGCAGATCGTCGTGGATCAGGGAATAGGTATGCAGCATCTCGACGCCGCAGGCAAATTCCAGCGCTTCCTCAGCTTTGCCGCCGGCTGCCTCGCAGAATTTCAGGGCCAGAACGGGGCGGATGCGCTTGCCGCCGCCCAGCAGACTGTACCGCATGGCCTCCTGCAGACCCTCGCCGGGGAAACAGGACGCAAGGCGCTCCTCCACCAGCAGGCGGGTCTGCTCCAGCTCAAGGCGAAATGCTTCATGTTCCATCGGTGCCATCCTCCTTTTCCGCAAAGGGCAGCTCCACCGGCGCGCCGTCCGCGCCCTTCATGAGCTTCACCACCTGCTGCTCTGCCTTTTCCAGCTGGGCGCTGCAATCGGCGATGAGCTTCGTGCCCTCTTCAAACAGCCGCAGGGAATCCTCCAGCGCGGCGTCGCCCTTTTCCAGCGCCGCCGCGATCTCCTCCAGCCGCTTCATCTTCTCTTCAAAGCTCTGCTTCTTCATGTTCCTTCCTCCCGGCATTCCTCTACGGTGCAGCAGAGCTGCCCGTGTCCCAGCGTAATATCCAGACTGTCGCCCACGGAGACGGCGCGGCTGTCCTTCACGATCCGGCCCTGCGGATCCCGCACCACACTGTATCCCCGCGACAACACCTTCAGCGGGCTCAGCGCGTCCAGCGACGCGGCCAGCGCGGCAAAGCGCCCGCGCTCGCGGGTGAGCCGCTTCTCCTCCGCCCCGGTGAGCCGGCCCTGCAGCCAGTCGAGAGACTGACGGCGATCCTGCAAAAAAGCGGAGGGATCCTGCATGGCCCGCCGCGAGGCCAGAGAGTTCAGGCGCTGCCGCCGCAGCTCCAGCCGCTTGCCCACGACCTCCGCCATGCGCCGCTGCACCGCATCCAGCTGACGCAGCAGCTCGTCCCGATCCGGCGCAGCCAGCTCCGCCGCGTTGGAGGGCGTGGCCGCCCGGAGATCCGCCGTAAAATCGGATATGCTCACATCCGGCTCGTGTCCCACGGCGGAGATCACGGGGATATCGGAATCATAGATCGCCCGGGCCACCCGCTCGTCGTTGAAGCACCAGAGATCCTCCATGGAGCCGCCGCCGCGTCCCACGATCAGCAGCTCCGCCACCTGCCAGCGGTTGGCATAGCGGATGGCGCCCGCGATCTCCGGCGGGGCCTCCGCCCCCTGCACCCGCACCGGCAGCAAAATGAGTTTAGCAAGGGGCCAGCGCTTGCGCAGCACGCGGATCACATCGTGCACCGCCGCACCGGCGGCGGAGGTGATGACGGCGATGCGCTCGGGATAGGCGGGCAGCGGCTTTTTGTGCGAGAGCTCGAACAGGCCCTCGGCCTGAAGCTTCTGCTTCAGCTGCTCGAAGGCCACGTGCAGGTCGCCCACACCGTCCGGCGACAGGCTGCTGACATAGAGCTGATAGACACCGTCCCGCGGATAGACGGACACGCGGCCAAAGGCCAGCACCTTCATGCCGTTTTCCGGTCGGAAGCGGAGAGAGGCGGCGCTGCCGCGGAAGAGCACACAGCGGATGCTGCCCTCCGCGTCCTTCAGTGTAAAATAGTGGTGGCCCGAGGGATAGAGCTTATAATTGGAGATCTCGCCCCGGACAGCCAGCTGCCCCAGCAGGGGCTCCTGCTCCAGCAGGGTCTTGACCAGCGTATTCAGCTCCGTCACGCTGAGAATGGGACGCTCCACAGCCTGTCCCTCCTTTCCACGCAGAAAAAAAGCAGAGCGCGGAAACGCGCCGCGTTCTGCTTTTTGGTGATCACTCCTTGATCTCCTGCCGCACGAAGCTGCCGAGGATGCCGTTGATAAAGCGGACGGTCTCCTCCGTTTCGTACTTCTTGGCGATCTCCACCGCCTCGTTGATGGCGACGCCGGTGGGGATATCCTGCCGGTACATAACCTCGTACATGGCGACGCGCATGATGGCCACAGCCATCATGGGGATGCGGGAGAACTTCCAGCCCACCGCATATTTTTCAATGTAGCCGTCCAGCTCGCCCTGATGCAGAGCAACGCCGGAGACCAGACTTTTGATGTACTCCGCCTGCTTGGGGCCGGGAGCCTCCGCATACAGGGGCGACTCCCCCGCCAGCGCGGAAAAGCTCTCGTCGCTGAGACGCCGATCCAGCGCCTCTGCGATATCTCCGGTGGAGAAATTCAGCTCGTAGGACAGATGGACGGCGATCTCGCGGGCAGTATTGCGAACCATATCGTTCCCTTCTCTCTTTCTTCTCTTCGCTCAGTTCAGGTGCACGCCCACCACATGGACGTTCACGTGGTGCACCCGGCAGCCGGTCATAGCCTCGACGGAGGAGGCGACCGCCTTCTGCACCTCGGCCGCAGCGTCAGGGATCACGACCCCGTATTCCACCACCAGGCAGATGTCGAGAGCCACGGCCCCCTCCTCGCTGGTAATGCGGACGCCGCGGGAGGCCACCTTCTTCATAAAGTCGGGCAGCGCGCTGGCAGGAGCCACGTTGTAAACGCCCTCCACTTCCTTTGCGGCGCTGATGGCGATGGATTCCACCACTTCCTCGGAAATATGGATATTGCCGTTGGCATCCGGCACGTTCAGATAATCCTTGTTTTCGGGCATGGGAAATTTCTCCTTTTTTGAATTCATTCGTAAGAGTAGTCTACCATTTCCCGGCCGAAAATACAACAGTTTTCAGCGATCTGACTCCAAAATCTTGATCTGATTGGCGGTATAGCCGGTCTCGCTCATGACGATATCCGTGATCTTGGCAACATCCGAGGCTGTCAGTGCCTCGCCGCTGCCGGCCACCACCACGCTGATGCTCTCGCCGCTCATGAAAGCCACGCAGTCGGCATAGCCCTTGGCGGTGACGAGATTCTCGATCTGCGCCTCCGCCACCGTGTAGGCGGCCAGCACCTGGATGCCCTCGGAGGCCTCATTCAGCACCGACTGATCGGCCCCCTCCTCGGCGGCAGCCTGCTCCAGCAGGCCCCGGGCGCTGTCCCGCGCCTGCTGCCGGGTGAGGCGGGCAGTGGCAAAATAATCGCCCTCCGCTGCTGCGGCCGCCGCGGCATCCGCCACCGCTTCGCCGCTCTGCTCCGCGCTCACGAGGGTGGACTGCCCCAGGATCTTCTGGGTGCCGCCCAGGTCGTCCGCATAGCGCCAGTTGAGATACATGGCCGCCGTGACCATCAGCAGCACGGCGCTGAGGATGGCGATGCGCTTTCCGCCGCCCGGTTTCATCTTCGCACGTTTCATGATACATTCCCCTTTATCACTGATATTTTGTCGCTGCTGAGTCCCGTCAGCGCTGTGACCGCTCCCGTGATGGCAAGGCGCACGGCGGGCAGGTCGCCGCCCTCGCAGACCACCACTGCCCCGCGAAAGACCGGATAGCCCGACCGCGTCACCACCACCTCCTCGCCGCCGCCCGCAGAGGAGAGGATCACGG
>CAYPWQ010000074.1:0-5019 GCA_964414495.1 uncultured Oscillospiraceae bacterium | reverse complement strand
CACTATGCCCCCAGCAAGACCTTCAATCTGGCGAGCCTGCAGACCTCCTATGCCATCATTCCCAACCCCGAGCTGCGCGGGAGATTCCAAAAGGGCATGGCCGTGAACCGCATCGGCAACATGAACTGGTTCGGTCAGGCGGCGCTGGAGGCGGCCTACACCAAGTGCGAGAGCTATGTGGACGGGCTCTGCGAATACGTCAGCGCCAACATGGCCTATATGGAAAGCTATCTCCGCGAACACCTGCCGCAGCTGCGGATGCAGAAGTCCGAGGGCACCTACATGGTGTGGGTGGACTTCCGCGGCACCGGCATGAGCACGGAGGAGATCGAGCACTTCATCACCCACGAGGCCCACATCGCCGTGGACATGGGCACCTGGTTCGGCGAAGGGGGCGAGGGCTTCCTGCGCTTCAATCTGGCCTGCCCGCGGATGCTGGTGGAGCGGGCCATGCGTCAGCTGACGGAGGCCTTCGCGGCGCGGCGCTGACGAACAGCGGGGAAGAAAGGGGAAACGTCCATGTTCACGGTCTATCACTTCATCTGGCTGGGGATCTGTCTGATCCTGTTCGCGGCGGCCTTCCGCGTGCTGAAGACCCGCCGCCCGCCGCTGAGGAAGCTCCTCTCCATCGCCTGTGTGGGCGCGGTGCTCTCCGAGCTGACCAAGACCCTCAGCGTGCTGGAGATGGTGCCCGCCTCCGACGGCAGCACCATGCACCTGTATCTGGAGATGCAGCATCTGCCCCTGCACCTCTGCTCCATCCAGATCCTGTTCATCTTCTATGTCCGCTTTGCCAAGGATGGCCCCGCGAAGGAGACGCTGCTGGCCTTCATGTATCCCTCCTGCACCATCGGCGCGTTCTGCGCGCTGATGATGCCCTCCATCTTCTCCACCAGCATCAGCGTGACGCAGGCCTTCACCCATCCGCTGGCCTATCAGTTCTTCCTCTACCATGCCATGCTGGTGATCCTGGGGCTCTACATCGCCGCCTCCGGCGAGGTGGACATCCGTCCGAAGCATTATCTCTACAGTCTTGGCATTCTGGGGACGCTGTCCTTCTTCGCCATCTACTTCAACTCCATCTTTGCCGTGCCCCACTATGTGAACGGCGAGCTGGTGAGCGTGGACTATTCCACCAACTTCTTCTTCACCCAGCGGACGCCCATCGGCATCGAACTGACGGAGAAGTGGCAGTGGATGCTCTACATCGGCGTCATCGCGGCGCTGGCCGTGGTGCTGATGGGGCTGTTCTATCTGCCCTTTATCCGCCGCGCCCGCCGGAAGCAGGAGCGCTGAGTTTCCATATGTAATTGGAAAAGAAGAGCCGCCTTCGGGCGGCTCTTCTTGCGTTGAAAAGGACAGAAATGAGGAACCGGAAACGTTTTCAGTCGAAAAAGCGAACACAAACGGTTTGACATTGGAAAATAAAATGATGATTCTTGACTTTGCCAATTTACAAACAGGCCGCCCGGTGATAAAGTAAATCATGTTGATATGCGCCGGATGCATGTCCGGCGAGCCTGCTGTCCGCTTCTGTGTTGGCTGTCCCCGCGTGGGGCAGGGCGTTTGCGAAGCGGATTTCTGTTGCCCGGACGGGCGCTTGCTATCGAAAAAATCGTCAGAAACGAGGGCTGAAGCATGAGCGGAACCACGGTGCGGAACCTTTCCTTCTCCTATCCCAATGACACCAGACTGATCCTGAAGGACATCGATCTTGAGGTGGATGCTGGTGAATTTGTTTGCCTGCTGGGTCAGTCCGGCTGCGGCAAGAGCACGATCCTGCGCCTGCTGGCGGGTCTGGAAAAGCCCACCACCGGCGAGATCCTGCAGGACGGCACGCCCATCACCGGCGCGGGACTGGAGCGCGGCGTGGTATTCCAGGATTACGGTCTGTTCCCCTGGATGACGGCGGGCGAGAATATCACCCTGGCGCTGAAGCAGAAGTATCCCCAGAAGACCAAGGCCGAGCATAAGGAGATCGCGATGCAGGCGCTCCGCTCCGTGGGTCTGGACGAAAAGGTGTTCGGCAAGCTCCCCAAGGAGCTATCCGGCGGCATGAAGCAGCGCTGCGCCATCGCGCAGGCCTTCAGCATCGACCCGCCCATCCTGCTGATGGACGAGCCCTTCGGTGCGCTGGACGCCGTGACCCGCGCCCGTCTGCAGGACATGGTGCTGGCGCTCTGGGCCGGCCAGGAGCCGAAGAAGACCGTGTTCTTCGTCACCCACGATGTGGATGAGGCGCTGCTGCTGGCCACCCGCATCTGCGTGCTGGGGCAGTCGCCCAGCAACGTGATCTACGACGTGACCATTCCCCCCGAGCGCAAGCCCAGCCGGGAGACGCTGTTCGAGGATGTGGAAATGATGAAGCTCCGCAACGAGCTCATCCGCTACATCAACCGCGACGTTGCCTCCCGCATCGAGTAAGGCAGTATCAGGTATCATCCTGTTATATGCAACAATTTTGAAGGAGTGTATGAAAACATGAACAAGCGCATCATCTCTTTGCTGCTGTGCCTCGTCATGGCTCTCAGCCTCGTCGCCTGCGGCGGCGGTTCCGGCGAAGAGTCCGGTGATGTCGAGATGCAGTACATCACCCTCGAGGACGCCAAGGCCAAGCTCGAGGACGACAGCTATGTCTTCTTCGATGTCCGCAAGGCCGCTGACAGCAGCGCCTCCACCATCCCCGGCGCACAGGCCTGGGACATGGACGCCGCCAAGGAAGGCGACGCCGAGGCCGGCAAGACCGTGATGACCGAGGCCACCAAGGACCTGGACAAGAACATCATCGTCGTTTGCTATTCCGGCAAGCGCTATGCGCAGGCCACCACCAACGCTCTCTCCGCCATCGGCTATGACATGAGCAAGGTCTTCACCCTCGAGGGCGGATTCACCGCCTGGAGCGAGACCTACCCCGAGCTGGTGGAAGTGCTGAAGGAAGTCCCCGAGGTCAGCACCGTTCGCTGGAACTGGGGCACCTCTGCCAACATCCTGGTGGCTCTCGCCATCGAGAAGGGCTACTTTGAGGAGTATGGCCTGACCATCGAGTTCGTCAACGCCAACGAGAACGCCAACGCCATGACCCTGCTGGCCACCGGCCAGGTGGACGTGGTGTCCAACTCCGGTACTGCCAGCCCCCTGCAGAACATCGCCTCCGGCGTGGATATGACCATCTTCGGCGGCCACATGGTGCAGGGCTGCATGCCCGTCATCGCCAAGAAGGGCGTTGAGTGGAAGGGCGTCGAGAGCCTCGTGGGCAAGAAGGCCGCCATCAATCCCTCTTACTTTGCCTTCACCGGCGCTCTGATGGATGCCGGCGTGGAGGATCCCATGACCGCAGTGAACTGGGTCTCCGGCATGAGCTATCCTGATGCTCTCGCAGCCGTGCAGCGCGGCGAGGTCGACTATGCTCTGATGGGCACCGGCCAGAACTATCAGGTCAACAACATGGACGACATCCAGATCCTCTGCTACCAGGGCGACATCATGGAGAACTATTCCTGCTGCCGCATGGAGTGCCCCACCGAGTTCATCGAGAAGAACCCCATCACCGTCAAGTGCATCCTGAAGGCCCTCATCCGCGCCCAGGCTTACTATGAGGCCAACAAGGAAGAGTGCGTGGATCTCCTCGCCTCCTACATCGACGCCGATCACGACTATGTCGCCGCTTACATGCTCAACGACTATTACAAGGTCCATGTGGATCCCCTGTCCAACGGTGTGACCCGCGCCTGGGAGATCCTGGACAAGACCGGCTTCCTGGATGACAACGCCAAGAACATCAACATCGCCGACCACATCAACACCGCCATCTACGAGCAGGCTCTCGCTGAGTGCGTGACCGAGTTCGGCGCTGAGGCTCCCGATTTCTATCAGAGCCTGCAGGATTTCTACGCTGCCAACAACGGCTGATCCCCTCCGGGAACGACCGGAACGCGGGCAGATGAGTAAAGGAGAGAAAGCACCATGAAGCTGCTGAAGGGTTTTGTGAAAAAGTACTGGGTGACGTTCCTGATCTTTGCAGGACTCGCAGGGCTCTATTATGTGTCCACGGAGACGGGGCGGGCCAATCCCTTCCTGTTCCCGGACGTGGAGTCCATCGCCAAGGCGTTTGAATCCGACAAGCACCTCATGGGGGCCAACCTCTGGGCATCGTTCAAGATGATGGTGCCCTCCGTGGCCATCTCCCTTGCGCTGGCTCTGGCGCTGGGCACCTTCCTGGGCCTGAACAAAAAGGCCAGAGAGGCCCTGCATCCGGTCATCTACACCTTCAGTGTGGTCCCCGCCATCCTGCTGTCGCCCTTCGTGCTGCTGCTGGCTCCCAGCATGTTCGTGGCCTCCATCATCCTCATCGTGTACAGCACGGTGTGGGCGACGCTGTTCGCCACCATCACGGGCATCCAGACCATCGACAAGCGATATCTGGACAAGGCGGCCACGCTGGAGCTGAAGGGCCTGCGGAAATTTTTCAAGGTGATCCTGCCGGCGGCCAGCCCTTCCATCCTGGCGGGCTTTGTGAACTCCCTGCGCAACACCTTCATCATGCTGGTGTACGCGGAGATGTACGGCGCGCAGTACGGTATGGGCTATTACGTGAAGAAGTTCGCGGATTTCGGCCTGTACAACAAGGTCTGGGTGGGCTTCATCTTCATGGTCATCGTCATGGTCATCGTCATGCAGTTCTTTGAAAAGCTGAAGGAACGGCTGCTGAAGTGGACCATCAACTGAACAAAAGGGCAAAAGACCCGGAGCAAAACGCTCCGGGTCTTTTCTTTGCGCCGTGTGAGACATTGCCGTTGCGATGCCCTCCGCCGCGGAACGCAAACGTCCATGCAGTTGCCCTTCAAATTTTTGTATTTGCTGTGCTTCCGCGCTGTCATGAAACGCAAACGCCCCGCGCCCGGATGGGCGCGGGGCGATCTCTGTCATTTGTTTTCCGATGCTTTGGGAGACGAGTTTCATCCCCGCAGCTTGTCCTCCGGCAGCTCGTAGAGCACCCGCGCGTGATTCTCCCGCAGCAGC
>CAYPWQ010000073.1:0-5035 GCA_964414495.1 uncultured Oscillospiraceae bacterium | reverse complement strand
CACGATCCTTTTGCCGAGCGCCGAGGCGTCGGTGAGCTTGATGACCTTGAACAGGGCGTTCTTGATGACGGAGTAGGCAAGGCCTGCGGAGATGTCCGAGACCTGCGCGCCCTCTTTCTGCGCCTGCTTCACGTTGGAGTTCATGAACACCGTGCAGCGGGTACCGAGATCCACGGGATCTTTGGCGTACAGCGCCTCCGCCGCAAAGCCCTCCGCCGTGTAGCCCAGGGAGTTGGCAAAATTTTCGATGAACGAGCCGCAGCCGGAGGAGCAGGCCTCGTTCAGCATCACCGTGTCCACAAGCCCGTTTTTCAGGCGGATGCACTTCATGTCCTGCCCGCCAATGTCCAGCACGCAGTCGGCCTCCGGCTCGAAGAACAGTGCCGCCGTGCAGTGAGCAACGGTCTCCACCTCGCCCTCGTCCAGCGAGAAGGCGGTCTTCAGCAGGGACTCGCCATAGCCGGTGGAGCAGCTGTAGGCGATATGGGCGTCCGGCGGCATGAGGCTGCGCAGCTGCGCCATGGCGCGCTGGGCGGTCTGGATGGGGTTGCCGTGGTTGTTGTCATAGAACGACCAGAGCAGCTGCCCCTCGCTGCCGATGAGGGCCAGCTTGGTGGTGGTGCTGCCCGCGTCGATGCCGAGATAACAGTCGCCCCTGTAGTCCGCAAGGGAGCCGCGCTTCACCACGGCCCTGTCGTGCCGCTGGCGGAAGGCGGCGTAATCGCTCTCGTCCCGGAAGAGGGGAGCGAGACGCTTCAGCTCGAAATCCATGGAGACCCCGGCAGTGAGCTGCCCGATGAGCCGCTGCAGCGGCACGGGCTCGGCGTCCTGCGCCTCCAGCGCCGCGCCAGTGGCGGCAAAGAGATGGGAATCCGCCGGATCCACCACGTTCTCCGGCGTGAGGCGCAGCGTGCGGATAAAGGCCTTTTTCAGCTCCGGCAGAAAGTGCAGCGGCCCGCCGAGGAAGGCGACGCAGCCCCGGATGGGCTTGCCGCAGGCAAGGCCGGAGATGGTCTGGTTCACCACCGCCTGGAAGATGGAGGCGGCGAGGTCGGCGGTGGCCGCACCGTCGTTGATGAGGGGCTGGATGTCGCTCTTGGCGAACACGCCGCAGCGTGCGGCAATGGGATAGAGCTGCCGGTAGTCCCGGGCGGCGCGGTCAAGGCCCTCCGCATCCGTCTGCAGCAGCGCCGCCATCTGGTCGATGAAGGAGCCGGTGCCGCCGGCGCAGACGCCGTTCATGCGCTCGTCCAGTCCGCCCTTGAAATAGATGATCTTGGCGTCCTCACCGCCCAGCTCAATGGCCACGTCCGTCTGCGGCGCGGTGACCTGCAGGGCAGTGGCCACCGCCACCACCTCCTGCACAAAGCCGATGCCGAGGGCCTTGCCCAGATTGATGGAGCCGGAGCCGGTGATCTTCACCTTCAGCTCGGCCTCACCCACCAGGGCCTCCGCCTCCTTCAGCAGCTCTGCCAGCGTCTCCTGCGTGCGGGCGCGGTGACGGCGATATTCCCGGTAAACGGGCTGCTGCTCCTGATCCAGCACCACCAGCTTCACGGTGGTGCTGCCAATGTCGATTCCTGCGAGATACTGCTTCATAGTTCTGTATTCCTTTGCTGATGGCTCCTGCCGCGCCCCGGCGGAAACGCCGGAAATGTGGAGGACAGGCACGCCGGAGAGCGTACCTGTCCCGCCGCGGCGAAAATTTGTTCATCATCATTCTAACACATTCCGCCCCGCTTCGGAACGCAGAAAATGTAAGTGTAATAATCAGGTTTTCTTATGGAAAAAGCCGAAAAACGCTCGCCTTTATGCAATTTTAGCAACAAATGCGACGATTTGATTATTTCGTTTACGAACTATTTCGGCTGGATGCTTCTGCCTTTTCCATGGGATCGGGATGACATTTTTCCCTTGACATACTATTTCAGAGGGATTATAATGCGGCTCAAAATTCGAAAGGTTCCGGCTTTTCAGAAACAGGAGGACGACAAAAATGGCCATCTACACTTCGGTCGAACAGCTCATCGGGAATACCCCGCTGGTGGAGCTCAGAAAGCTCGCGGCGGCGCAGGGCCTGCCCTGTCGCCTGCTGGCCAAGCTGGAGAGCCGGAATCCCGGCGGCAGCGCCAAGGACCGCGTGGCCAGGGCCATGCTGGACGATGCGGAGCAGAGCGGACGCCTTGCTCCCGGCGGCGTGGTCATCGAGCCCACCAGCGGCAACACCGGCATCGGTCTTGCGCTGCTGGCCGCGCTGCGGGGTTATCGGGCGGTGATCGTCATGCCAGCCAGCATGAGCCGGGAGCGGCAGAGCCTCATGCGGGCTTACGGCGCGGAGGTGGTGCTGACAGACGGCGCGCAGGGGATGCGCGGTGCCATCGCAAAGGCGGAGGAGCTGGCCCGGGAGACGCCGGGTGCCTTTCTTGCGGGGCAGTTCGTGAATCCCGCGAATCCCGCGGCGCACTATGCCGCCACCGGCCCCGAGCTCTGGCAGGACACAGGCGGGGAGCTCCACTGCTTTGTGGCGGGCGTCGGCACCGGCGGTACCATCACGGGCGTAGGCCGCTATCTCCGTGAGAAGGATCCCGCCATCCGCATCGTGGCGGCGGAGCCCGCCCATTCTCCCGTGCTCAGCGGCGGCAAGGTCGGGCCCCATGGTCTGCAGGGCATCGGCGCGGGCTTTGTCCCGGAAATTCTGGACACCGGCGTGTATGACGAGGTGATCCCCGTGACGGAGGACGAGGCCTTTGCCGCCGTCCGCGAGCTGGGGCGGCGCGAGGGCATCCTGGCCGGCATTTCCTCCGGCGCGGCGCTCCACGCGGCGCTCACCGTGGCACGGCGGCCTGAGATGGCGGGCAAGACCATCGCCGTGCTGCTGCCGGACAGCGGCGAACGCTATCTCTCCACGGGTCTCTTCGACTGACGCGTTCCGCGAAAAACCGAAAAAAGCAGGCGGCAGGGCATCGCCCTGCCGCCTGTTCTTTCCCCAAGCAGAAACGCAGGACATCATCCACCGGGATGATACCCTGCGTTTTTTCTTCAGATATCAAATTCCGCCCAGCAGAGGCAGCTGCTGCCGCTGTCATCGCTGATCTCCTTGCCGATGCGGTAATGCCCCGGCTCCAGCTCACCGTAGAGCCGGTGCCAGTCCACCGTCCAGCGCGCGCTGTCCCCGGCGGGGATGGCCAGCAGCTCGTCCGTCCATGCCGGCGCGCCGTCCACGGGGGAGAGCTCCGCCCATTCGCCGCCGCGCTGCTGCTGGATCGTGAAATAGCTGCCGGTAAAGAGTGTTTCCCCGTCCGGCCCACCATACTGCGTGATGACCAGCGTGAGGCCCGCACTGCTCACATCCTCTGTTGTCAGCGTCACGTCCCAGAGAAAAGCGCAGTCTTCGGTGCCGTCGAAGGGGCCCACACAGGGATCCGAGGACTCCGTGTCCTCCATGGCCCCCTCGTTTGCGGCGGACTCGCTCTCCATAGCGCTGTCCGCAGAGAAGAGCGGCTGCATCAGCAGCGACAGCACCGTCACCACCGCGAAGCAGGCGACAAAGCCCAGAGCGGCGCGGCTGCCCCGCCGCCTCCGCAGGGGCAGCGACGCCTCCATGATGTGCCCGTCCGAGACCTCCTGCAAAGCCTCTGCCAGATATTCCTCCGTCATACCGAAAATCCCTCCTCCTCCAGATACGTCCGAAGCCGCTTCCGCATCCGGCTGAGTCGGGCGGATACGGCGTTTTCTCCCAGCCCCAGTTCCTCGGCCAGCGCCGCCATGCTCTCTCCGAACCAGTACCGCCGCAGGAACAGGCGGCGGTTTTCTGCATTCTCCTGCGAAAGGAATTCGTCGATGGCCTGTCCCAGCTCCCGGGCAGAAAACTGCTCCTCCAGCGATGCCGAGGGCAGAATGTCGCTCAGCTCCTCCATGGACAGGGCGAAGCGGTCGCCCCGGCGCTTCACTGCGCCGTCGCGCCGGCGGCGGGTCAGCGCCGTGTTCCGGGCGATGCGGGCGACGAAGGCGGCAAGAGGATCGGGCTTTTCCGGTGGGATGGCGTTCCAGAGCCCCCAGTAGGTGTCGCTCTCGCATTCCTCCGCATCCTCCTGCAGAGGCAGCAGATTGCCCGCGATGCGGCGCACCAGTGCGCCGTAACGCTCCTGTACGGCGCGGATCGCGCCCTGATCCCGCAGGAAAAAGAGCTGGATGATGCCGCTGTCGTCCATGCCGCCGCCTCCTTTCGTTTCGTTCTCTTCTGTATCTATCCGTTTGCGGGGAAATCTGACGGGAAAAGTGAAAAAATTTACCGCAGCAGCCGCGCCATATCTTCCGGAATGGGAGAGACGCAGTGCAGCTCTTCTCCTGTCACGGGATGGCGGAGCCACAGCTCTGCCGAGTGGAGCGCCGGACGGGGGATCAGCGCCGGATCCTCCGTGCCGTAGAGAAAGTCGCCCGCGAGAGGATGGCCCACGGCGCTGCAATGGAGCCGCAGCTGGTGTGTCCGCCCGGTGAGGGGACGCAGGCGCAGCAGGGAAAAGCCGTTGGCTTGCTGCAGCGTCTCATATTCCGTGTGGGCCTCCGCGCCCTCCGGCGCGACGCGGCGCTTGATGAGTGAGCCCTCTTCCCGGGCGATGGGAAGGTCGATGCGGCCCGCCGGCGGTGTCAGCGCGCCCACTGCCACGCCCAGATACTCCCGCCGCAGCTCACCGTGCAGGGACTTCCGCAGCAGATCGTGGATATAGCCGTATTTGGCCACGGCCAGAAGCCCCGTGGTGCCCCGGTCCAGACGGCTCACGGGATGAAAGCGCAGCGCGCCGCCATAGCGGTGGGAGAGGATGCCCGCCACGCTGACCTCCCCCGGCCGCAGGGAGGAGGGGATGGTGGGCATGGCGGCGGGCTTGTCGATGACGAGGAGGTACTCGTCCTCGTAGACGATGGACAGGGGCAGCTCTACCGGCGGGATGGGCTCGGCGCGGGGCTCGTCCGCAAGGGAAAAGGTCAGATCGTCCCCGGCCCGCAGGACCACGTTGGTGCGGACGGCCTCGCCGTT